>JBOHXX010000377.1:0-2561 GCA_050737675.1 Pseudoxanthomonas sp. | reverse complement strand
AGACATGACTGCCGCCATTTCCCGCCATCGCAAGCGCCACAAACTCAAATCCGAGATCAATGTCGTTCCCTACATTGACGTGATGCTGGTGCTATTGGTCATCTTCATGGTGACCGCACCGTTGCTGACCCTGAGCGTGGACGTGAAGCTGCCGACCGCCAATGCCAAGGCGGTGGACAGCAAGACCGACCCGATAGTGGTGGTCGCCTATCCCGATGGCCGGCTTGGCCTGAAACTGGCCGATGCCGACATTGAAGTAATGGACGCAGCGGGATTGCAGGCGAAACTGGCGCCGATCGCCGCCCAGCAGGGCCCCGAGATGCGCGTGCTGGTCGCTGCAGAAGGCAAGGCGCCCTACCAGGTCGTGCTCACCGCCATGGACGTGCTGAAGAAAGCCAAGGTGAAGGACGTGAGCCTGCTCACCGATTCGGGCGGCAATGCACGCTGAGGCATTCCCACGCGGTGGAGTTGCGCAGGACGAAGGTTTCGGCCGGGCCATCGCCTACGCGATCGGCATACACCTCCTGCTGGCCCTGTTGCTGTGGGTGTCGTCGTGGTTCTCCTGGGACCATGATTCGTCCTCGGCTGCCGGATTGCCGGTGATGGATGCTTCGCTGGATGCTTCGGCCCAGGATGTCCGCGCGGCCAGACAGGCGCTGGCGCATGTGCCCGAACCCTTGCCGCAGCCGGTGGAGGAAGTGGCGGAGGAAGACACCGTCCCGCCGCCGCAACCGATCCCCGAACCGAAGCCGCAGGACTCGCCCACGCCGCGGCAAAGCGTCGCCCAGGAGCGTATTCCGGTCCCCGACACCCAGGACCAGGACGAAGCCAGCCGCATGGCCATTTCCCAGGAAAAAGCCCTGCGCGAGCAGGAGGCCAAGCGCCGGCAGGAGCAGATCGACCTGACCGAACAAAAGCGCGTTGAAGAAGCGCAGAAGCAGCAGCGCCTGGCCCAGCAGCAGGAGGACGTCGACAAGCAGAAGAAGCTCGACGAGATCCGTCGCATGAGGGCGCAGGCGGCGAAGGACGCGCAGTTGGCCGAGCAGAAATTGAGGCAGTTGGCCGATGCACGCGCGCAGCAGGCTTCGACTTCGGCCAACGCGGCGCAGTATGGCGCCCAGGCAAACGCCACTCCCGGCAATAACGGAGCCGATCCCAATCTGAAGGGTCAATACGCTGCAGCCATCCGGGCCGCAGTGCTCGCACAATGGACGCGTCCGGACTCGGTTGCCTTGGGCACGCGGTGCAAGGTTTTCATCAAGCAGATCGTCGGAGGCAATGTCCTGAGTGCCGAAGTGCAGCCTGGGTGCCCCATGGACCAGGCCGGCCAGGACTCCGTTGAACGTGCGGTACTCAAGGCCCAGCCCTTGCCCTACCGTGGCTTCGAGTCTGTATTCAGTAGGGAATTGATCCTCAATTTCGAGGCTCAAGATCGCTGATCACGCCATTTTTCGTTCACGATTGCGAAAATATTCACGTTCAGGCTGCTATCCCTCTCCCACCCTAAAAATCCGAAGTGCCCATGAAAACACTGCCGTACTGGCTAGCCGTACTCGTGCTCCTGTTGCTGCCGTTCACCGCTTCCGCGCAGCAGCAGGGCCTGGAAATCGACATCGTCGGCGGCAATGCCTCGGCCCTGCCGATCGCGATCGTGCCCATGCCGTACCAGGGCTCGGCCGCGGCACCGCAGACCGACGTGGGTTCCGTCGTCCGTGCCGACCTGGAGCGTTCCGGTGCCTTCCGCGCATTGCCGGAGGCCAGCATCGTCGAGCGCCCGACCCGCGGCGGCGAAGTGCAGTACCCGACCTGGCGCGCGTTGAAGCAGGATTACCTGGTCGTAGGCCGCGTAGTCGATGCCGGCGCCGGCAGTTACCGGGTCGAATATGAACTGTTCGACGTGGCCAAGCAGGAACGCCTGCTCGGCCTGGCCCTGACCGCGCGTTCCAATGCCATGCGCGACGTGGCCCACCAGATTTCCGATGCCATCTACGAAAAGATCCTCGGCGTGCGCGGCGCGTTCTGGACCCGCATCGCCTACATCACCCAGACCGGGCTCGGCAAGGACGCGCGCTACGCGCTGATGGTGGCCGACTCCGACGGCTTCAATCCGCAGACCGTGGTGCGGTCGGCCGAACCGCTGCTGTCGCCGTCGTGGAGCCCGGATGGCAGTCGCCTCGCCTATGTCAGCTTCGAACGCGGCAATTCTTCGATCTACATCCAGAACATCAGTACCGGTGCCCGTGAGTTGGTCGCTGGCTTCCGTGGCATCAACGGCTCGCCGAAGTTTTCCCCCGACGGCCGTCGCCTGGCCCTGACGCTCTCGCGCAGCGGCAATCCCGAAATCTATGTAATGGACCTGGGCAGCAAGCAGTTGACCCAGCTGACCAACCAGTTCGGGATCGATACCGAGCCGACCTGGAGCGCCGACGGTTCCAGCATCTACTTCACTTCCGACCGCGGCGGCCGCCCGCAGATCTACAGGATGTCGTCCGGCGGCGGCAGCGCCACGCGCGTCACCTTCCAGGGCAATTACAACGCTACGGCCACCGTTTCCTATGACG
>JBOHXX010000376.1:0-2583 GCA_050737675.1 Pseudoxanthomonas sp. | reverse complement strand
ATCTGGAACACCTGGTGTACGAGTTGAACAAGGAAGGCGCGCGCGTGGCCCGCGCCTGTTGCGACGCCGTGGAAGCGAAGGGGGCTGCCGAAGGGTGGCCCGACAAACCGCGCTTCGTGATCGGCGTGCTCGGGCCGACCAGCCGCACCGCCTCGATCAGTCCGGACGTCAACGATCCCGGTTTCCGCAACACCAGCTTCGACGAGCTGCGCGAGACCTATCGCGAAGCGGTCGAGGGGCTGATCGACGGCGGCGCCGACACGATCATGGTGGAGACCATCTTCGACACACTCAATGCCAAGGCAGCGTTGTTCGCGATCGAGGAAGTGTTCGATGCACGCGGCGGGCGCCTGCCGGTGATGATCTCGGGCACCATCACCGACGCCTCCGGGCGCACCCTGTCCGGGCAGACCGCAGAAGCGCTCTACGCGTCCATCTCGCACGGGCATCCGCTGTCGGTCGGGCTCAACTGCGCGCTCGGCGCCAAGGATCTCCGCGAACATGTGGAAACCCTCGCACGCGTCGCCGATGGCTATGTCAGCGCCCATCCGAATGCCGGCCTGCCCAATGCGTTCGGCGAATACGACGAAACCCCCGAGGAAATGGCGGAAACCTTGAGGGAATTCGCCGAGTCGGGTCTGCTGAACCTGGTGGGTGGTTGCTGCGGCACCACCCCCGCCCATATCAAGGCCATCGCCGAAGCCGTCGCCGGGATCGAACCGCGCAAATTGCCGGCTGCCGTCGCGCTGGCGGCCGCGGCATGAGTACCGAAGCCCGCTACACCCGACTGTCCGGGCTGGAACCGCTGGTCATCACCCCCGACCTGCTGTTCATCAATGTCGGCGAGCGCACCAACATCACCGGCAGTGCCCAGTTCAAGAAACTGATCAAGGAAGAACGCTACGAGGAAGCCGTGGAAGTGGCCCGCCAGCAGGTCGCCAGCGGCGCGCAGATCCTCGACGTCAACATGGACGAGGGCCTGATCGACTCCGAGAAGGCGATGGTCCGCTTCCTCAACCTGATCATGTCCGAACCGGATATCGCCCGCATCCCGGTGATGGTCGATTCCTCCAAGTGGAGCGTGATCGAGGTCGGACTGAAATGCCTGCAGGGCAAGGGCGTGGTCAACTCGATCTCGCTGAAGGAAGGCGAACGCGCCTTCGTCCAGCAGGCGCGCAAGGTGCTGCGCTACGGCGCCGCGGCGGTGGTGATGGCGTTCGACGAGGACGGCCAGGCCGACACCTGCGAACGCAAGGTCCAGATCTGCACGCGCGCGTACAGGATACTGACCGAGGAAGTCGGGTTCCCGCCGGAAGACATCATCTTCGACCCCAACATCTTCGCCATCGCCACCGGCATCGAGGAACACGACAACTACGCAGTGGACTTCATCGAAGCCACGCGCATCATCAAGCAGACCTTGCCGCATTGCCATGTCTCCGGCGGTGTGTCCAATGTCTCGTTCTCGTTCCGCGGCAACGAACCGGTGCGCCAGGCGATCCATTCGGTGTTCCTCTACCACGCCATCAAGGCGGGCATGGACATGGGCATCGTCAACGCAGGCGGCATGCCGATCTACGACGACCTGGAAGCGGACCTGCGCGAACGCGTCGAGGACGTGGTGCTCAATCGCCGCAAGGACGGGACCGAACGGTTGCTGGAAATCGCCGAACGCTACCGCGGCAAGAAGGGCGAGGTCCAGGTCGAGAACCTGGCCTGGCGCGAGAAGCCGGTCCGCGAGCGCCTGAGCCACGCCCTGGTGCACGGCATCGACCAGTACGTGGAAACCGATACCGAAGAGGCGCGCACGCTTTCCACCCGGCCGCTGGACGTGATCGAAGGCCCGCTGATGGATGGCATGAACGTGGTCGGCGACCTGTTCGGCGCAGGCAAGATGTTCCTGCCGCAAGTGGTGAAATCGGCGCGGGTGATGAAAAAGGCCGTGGCCTACCTGCTGCCCTTCATCGAGGCAGAGAAGCTGCGCACCGGCGACGTCGGCAAGTCCAACGGCAAGATCATCATGGCCACGGTCAAGGGCGACGTGCACGACATCGGCAAGAACATCGTCGGCGTGGTCCTGGCCTGCAACAATTTCGACGTGGTCGACCTGGGCGTGATGGTGCCGGTGCAGAAGATCCTGGACACCGCACGCGCGGAGAACGCCGACCTGATCGGCCTGTCCGGGCTGATCACCCCGTCGCTGGAGGAAATGTCACATGTCGCCCGCGAAATGCAGCGCCAGGGCATGACCATGCCGCTGCTGATCGGCGGCGCCACCACGTCCCGCGCGCACACCGCACTGAAAATCGATCCGCATTACAAATCGCCGACGGTCTGGGTGAAGGACGCCTCGCGCGCGGTCGGCGTGGCCCAGTCGCTGATCTCCAAGGACCTGCGCGCCGCCTTCGTTGCCGCCAACGACGCCGACTATGCCGAGATCCGCGAGCGCCACCGCACTCGCGGCGACGCCAAGCGACTGGTATCGCTGGAAAAGGCCCGCGGACAGAAATTCGATGGCGACTGGGACAACTACACGCCGCCAACGCCGATCAAACCGGGAATCACCGTCTTCGACGACTATCC
>JBOHXX010000375.1:0-2587 GCA_050737675.1 Pseudoxanthomonas sp. | reverse complement strand
CCGACAGTCCGTTCATGTCCACGCCCGGCAGGCGGCCGGCGCGGATGCGCTGGCGACCCAGCCACCAGGCGGCGGCGAAGGCCAGCAGGTACATCAGCCCGTACCAGTGGATGCCCGGCTGGAACGTCTGGCCGAACAAGTGGATGGGCGGCGACTGCAGCGCGATCGGATCGATCTGGTGGAGGTAGGTCATGCCGGCCTGGGATCGAGGGGAAGGACTCTATTTTGCCTGTAGGAGCGCCCCTTGGGCACGATGCTCCTGCATCAATGTGTTCAGGAGCATCGCGGAAGCAGGGGCATCGCGGGCAAGGCCTGGATCAATCCGTGACTGTCATTTGCCCGTAGGAGCGCCCCTTGGGCGCGATGCTCCCGCATCGACGTCCAAAAGCATCGCGGGCAAGGCCCGCTCCTACAGGGCCGTCAATCCAGGATCAGCGGGAGATTGGGCAGTTCATCCTGGTCCGCGACTCCATCGACCTGCGGGAAATGCTCCGCCAGCAGGTCGGAGACCGCAGCGATTCCCCGGATCACCGCCTGTTCCGGTTCCCCCGCCTGCAGGTGCTCTTCCATCAGCACGCAGACGCCCCGCCACTGTTCGGCGCTGACCAGGCCGTTCAAGCCACGATCGGCGACGATTTCCAGGCGATGGTCGGCCAGCAGCAGGTAGATCAGCACGCCGTTGTTGGCTTCGGTATCCCAGGTGCGCAGGCGCGCGAACGCCACCTCGGCGCGCTGCCGCGCCTGTACGCTGCGCAGGATCATGCCCACTGACAATTCGGATTCCACCGCGAACATGATCTCGCCGCGATGGCGAAGCTCGCCCGCGGCGATCGCCTCGGCGATGCGCTGCAGGCTGTCCTCCGGGAACAGATGCCGGGCCGACCGCGCGAAGACATGGCGAAGAAGACGCATCACCAGCTCCCCGAAGCCCCGCCGCCGCCGGACATGCCGCCACCGCCCGACCAGCCACCGCCTCCACCGCCGAAACCGCCACCGCCTCCACCAAAACCGCCGCCACCCCAGCCACCACCGCCAAAACCACCCCAGCCGCCGTGACGGGCATAACGCCCGGCCGATACCGACATCAGCCCGTAAAGCAGGCCGATGACGCCGGCGACACCCGCCAATGGCAGCAGCGACGACATCAGCCAGGCCACCCCACCAGCTGCGCCGCCAGTGAGCAGGCTGCGCACGCCCTTGGGCGCCTTGCCCAGAAGACCGCGGATAAAGCTCGCGGCGATGAAAGCCGCAACCAGGGCGAAGATCCAGTCGCCGCCACCGTCGCCCTGCGCCCCGCGGTTGTCGCTGACCGGCGCCGGCAGTTCTTCGCCATCGACCAGCTTGACCAGCTGCGCGGTGGCGTCGGCGATGCCGCCGCCGTAATCCCCGGCACGGAATTTCGGCGCCAGGTATTCCTGGATGATGCGATTGGCGATGGCATCCGGAATCACGCCTTCCAACCCGTAACCCGGCTGGATGCGCACGCGCCGGTCGTCCTTGGCCACGACCAGGATCACCGCATCATCGATGCCCTTGCGGCCGAGTTTCCATTGGTCGAACACGCGCTGCGTGTACTGCTCGATCGTTTCCGGTTGCGTGCTCGCGACCACCAGCACCTGCAGTTGGCTGCCCTTGCGTTGCTGCAGGGCCAACGCTTGTTGTTCCAGTTGTTGTTTCTGTTCCGCATCGAGCGTACCGGTGGTGTCGACCACCGGCGAGGTCAATGCCGGAATCGCCGCTGCCTGCTGTGCCCACGCGGGCAGGCAGGCGCACAACAGGAAAGCGAGCGCGAGCGCGCGTCGCAGCATGCTGGTCAGCTACCCGTGGCGATCAATTGCCGGGAGCCGGCGGAGGGGGCGGCGTCGGGGCAGGCGGGGCGGGCGGGGGTGGCGGGGGTGGCGCGGCGCCGAAATCCACGACCGGCGCTTCGGAAATCTGCGCCTCGTTTTCCACGGTGAAATTGGGCTTCTGCTTGTAGCCGAATATCTTCGCGGTGAGGTTCTGCGGGAACGAACGCACGTAGGTGTTGTAGTCCTGCACCGTGGTGATGTAGCGGCCGCGGGCCACGGTGATGCGGTTCTCGGTGCCTTCCAGTTGCGCCTGCAGGTCGCGGAACGACTGGTCGGATTTCAGGTTGGGATAGTTCTCGGTGACTACCAGCAAGCGCGACAAGGCACCCGACAGTTCGCCCTGCGCCGCCTGGAAATTCTTCAGCGATTCGGCGTCGTCGGCATTGACGTTGATCTGCCCGACCCGCGCGCGCGCATTGGTCACGTCAGTCAGCACCTGGCGCTCCTGCTGCGCGTAGCCCTGCACGGTCTTGACCAGGTTCGGGATCAGGTCGGCGCGACGCTTGTACTGGTTCAGCACTTCGGACCAGCCGGCCTTGACCGTTTCGTCCTTCTGCTGGATGGCGTTGTAGCCGCAGCCCGAGAGCAGCGCGACCAGGGCAAGGATCAGGATCGAACGCGAAAGCAGGCGCATGGCGGAAGTCCTCCGGGTGGGCGGCGGCCATTGCAGCACCGACCCGCGCCCGGCGCAACCGCCGTAGGAGCGCCCCATGGGCGCGAGCTCTTGCGTTCTTCGC
>JBOHXX010000374.1:0-2588 GCA_050737675.1 Pseudoxanthomonas sp. | reverse complement strand
GCGGGACGCCGCTCCCACGCGATTCTGTCCAGCAGGTGCAACAATCCATTCCCTAGCGCGGGTCGAGACCTGCAGCATCCTGTGCGATCCTGCGGCCAACCTCAGGAGACCCGCATGACCACGATCATCACTCCCCGTATCCATGACCTTGGCGGCGGCTTTGAAGTGCGCCGCGCCGTGCCCAGCCTGCAGGCGCGCAGCGTGGGGCCGTTCGTGTTCGTCGACCACATGGGCCCGGCGCTGTTCGAGCCCGGCCGTGGCATCGACGTGCGCCCGCACCCGCATATCGGCCTGGCCACGGTGACCTTCCTCTGGGCCGGCGCAATCAACCACAAGGACACGCTGGGTTCGGAACAGGTGATCCGGCCCGGCGACGTCAACTGGATGACCGCCGGCCGCGGCATCGCCCATTCCGAGCGCACGCCCACGGACGAGCGCGGACGCGGCCATGACGTGCACGGCATGCAGACCTGGGTGGCACTGCCGAAGACGGACGAGGAAACCGCGCCGGAATTCCACCATCACGCCGCGGCCAGCCTGCCGCAGTGGCGTCGCGACGGCGCCTTCCTGCGCGTGATCGCCGGCCGTGCGTTCGGCGAGGAATCGCCGGTGCGGGTGTTCGCCGACACTTTCAACGTCGCCATCGACCTGGAAGCCGATGCCGGACTCGCCATCGACGATACGCATGTCGAACGTGCGCTCTACGTTCTCGATGGCGAGGCACAGCTGGACGGCACGGATATCCCGGACAAGCACCTGATCCTGCTGGACCCGGGCACGCGGCCCGTGCTGCGTGCCAAGACCCCACTCAAGGCCATGCTGCTGGGTGGCGAGCCACTGGATGCCCCACGGCACATGTGGTGGAACTTCGTCTCCAGCTCGAAGGAGCGGATCGAACAGGCCAAGCAGGATTGGCTGGATGGAAGCTTCGGCCAGATCCCGGGCGAGACGGAATTCATTCCGCTGCCGGAGCGGTAGCCCGTCAATATCGAGGCTCTTGTGGGAGCGACGTGAGTCGCGAACTGGAGCCTAGGCGCGCGCCAAGCGCTCTGGGCATTGGCGCTGCCCGATCGCGACTTACCGCTCCCCCGAGCAAAAGCCCCCTCTCCGCCCCTCTGCGGCGCGAAAGAAAGGGGTCCAAACAGCTAACGGAAACGCAACAACCGCTTCCCATCCCTGCGCTATTTTGCCCGGGCCGTCGCTTGACGGCTCACGATCCTCTGGGGGCAGCATGAATCTTGGGAAGAAACTCGTGGCCGAGTTCCTCGGCACGTTCTGGCTGGTGCTGGGCGGCTGCGGCAGCGCAGTGCTGGCGGCGAAGTTCGGAGGCGACGGCAATCCGCTGGGCATCGGTTTCGTCGGCGTGGCCCTGGCCTTCGGCCTGACCGTGCTGACCGGCGCGTATGCGTTCGGGCATATCTCCGGCGCCCATTTCAATCCGGCGGTGAGCTTCGGCCTGTGGGCGGGCGGACGCTTTCCGGCCAAAGAACTGCTGCCCTATGTGGTTGCGCAGGTGCTGGGCGGCATCGCAGCCGGCTTCATCCTGCTGCAGATCGCCAAGGGCGGGGGCGGCTTCGCCATCGACCCGGACGCGGCCGGCGCCTTCGCCAGCAATGGCTACGGCGTGCTGTCGCCAGGCGGCTATACGGTGGCCGCGGCGTTCCTGTGCGAAGTAGTGCTGACTGCGTTCTTCGTGATCGTGATCATGGGCTCGACCCACAAGAGCGCACCTGTCGGCTTCGCCCCGATTGCCATCGGCCTGGCCCTGACCCTGATCCACCTGATCAGCATCCCGGTCACCAACACCTCGGTGAACCCGGCCCGTTCGACCGCCGTCGCCCTGTTCGCCGGCTCCGCGCAGGTCAGCCAGCTGTGGTTGTTCTGGCTGGCGCCGATCCTGGGTGGCCTGATCGGCGGCATGATCTATGGCTGGCTGGGACGCGACGAGCCGGACATCGTCGGCAATCCCTGACCGGGCCAGCTCCGCGCAATTAAAAAGCCGGGCATTTCCCGGCTTTTTTTTGAGCACTGCGACATTGCCATGGAACGGAGGCTGGGCTAAGGTCGGGACAGTCCGGTGGAGGGGGAAGACCGTCGGATTGGATCCATGGGTGACTCCAGGGTCCGTGAACGCCAGGGCAGGACACGGCGCCCTCGGCATCCATAACCATTGAACCCGGCCATGCGCATGAAGCGCTGGCCCTTCCAGGGAAATTGTCCATGAAAACCCTTTGCCTCCTTGCCGCCCTGCTGAGCTTGCCGGGTACCGTCCTGGCCCAGCAGGCGACCTCGCGCTGCCCGTCACTGCCGTCCGATTCGGGCTTGCAGTGGGATGAGCGTGCGGGCACGGGTTTCCTCGCCTGCAAGGCCCATTCCGACGATGGCCGCCAGTCGCTCAACGTGATGCTGACCTCGCGCGATCCGGATATCCACCTGAGCCGTTCGCAGCGCGCGGAATCCGGCACTTTCTCCGGTGAATCATTGCACTGGTACCTGCCCGAGCTCGCCGGGCGCGATCCGGCCGACGTTGCTTCACGGCGCATCACCGTGATCAAACTGGGCAAGGACCAGTATGCGCAGGTCTGGAT
>JBOHXX010000373.1:0-2591 GCA_050737675.1 Pseudoxanthomonas sp. | reverse complement strand
GTAATTACCACAGCTACTTGCCGAATATTTCCTCGAAGAAATCGCCCATCATCCGGTTGGCGCGCTTGGCGGCCCGTTCGTTGTAGACGCAACCCGGCGGGCTGTTGGCCGTTTCCAGCGCGAAGCAATGCACCGCACCGCTGAAATTGACGAACTGCCAGTCGGCGCCCGCGTCGTTCATTTCCTTCTCGAAGCCGGCGATATCGGGTGCGGTGTTCTTGTCGTCGGCGCCATTGAGGATCAACAGCGGTGCCTTCACCACACCTGGTTGCGCCGGCATGCTCGTGCCGAGTCCGCCGTGGAAGGTCACCACGCCGGCGACCTCGGCGCCGCTGCGGGCCAGCTCCAGCACCGACGAGCCACCGAAGCAGAAACCCAGCGCAGCGATTTTCGTCGGATCCAGCGGTGCCTTGTCGGCTTCCCCACGCAGCACTTCCACGGACTTGTTGATGCGCGCACGCATCATCGGGATATCCGCGTACGTCTTCTTGACCTGTGCCAGCGCTTCGGCCGGATCCTTGGGGCGTATTCCCTTGCCGTACATATCGACGACCAGTACCACGTAGTGATCGCCAGCGATCTGTTTGGCCTTGTCGACAGCAGCCGGGGTCACGCCCAGCCAGTCGGGAACCATCACCAGTCCGGGGCGTTTTTCGTTGCTCGCGTCGTCGTAGACCAGGAATCCACTGAAAACCTGCTTGTCTATCTTCCATTCGACCGGTCTGGATTGAGGTGCGGCCCACAGCGGCGAAGCCCACAAGGCGGTCAACACCGCCAGGACCACGGAAATCTTGCGCATGCTTCACTCCCAGTTTGTCCAATGGAAGCCAGTGTAGATCCACTTCGTTTGCATGGCATGAAGCCGGCGCGTAGGCTTCAGGCGATACCGATGCCCGGGATCGCGGAAATCGCATCGGGATCGAATCCCGCGATCTCGGCGAAATGGCGGCCCCGGGCCACATAGTCGCGATAGACGCCGAAGCTGGGCGCACCCGGCGACAGCAGGACGACTCCGGCGCCGTTGAGCAAACCACGGGCCTGACTTACCGCTGACTCCAGATCGCTGGCAGCTTCAAGCCTGAACTTGCCGCTTGCAGCCAACGGAGCGAGCAACTCATGGATGCGCGGTCCATTGGCGCCCATGGTGATGATGACTGCCGGCGCCCCGCTCCGCATCGACTTGGCGAAATCCGACCAATCCAGGCCACGGTCGTGCCCCCCAACCAGCACCGCGACTGCCCGGTCGCGGAAGCAATCCAGTGCCGCCAGCGTGGCATGCGGCGTGGTGCTGATGGAATCGTTGACATAGGTGATGCCGTCGCGCGTGCCCATCGTCTGCAGGCGATTGGGCAACGGACGGAAACTCCCGGCATGCGCGGCCAGTGCGTTCGCATCCAATCCCAACGCCTCGATCGTCGCCAGCACCGCGCACAGATTGCCACGATTGTGGCGCCCCGGCAGCGGCGTGCGCGTGCTGTCGAACACGAAGCGTTCACCGCGATAGACATCATCGCCACGCAGGTGCCAGCCATCGGCGTGGTTGAACCAGTGCACTTCGCTGTCGGGAAGCTGCAATGCGATCAGGCGCGGATCGGCGGCGTTGAGCACCACGATCCTGGGCTTCGCCTGCGTCACCAGCGCGAGTTTGTCGGCAACGTAGCGCGCATCGCTGCCATGCCAGTCCAGGTGCTCCGGGAACAGGTTCAGGACCACCGCAATGTCGGGATGCGTATCGCTCGCGGCCACGTCGAGGGTCTGGTAACTGGAGAGCTCGATCGCCCAGAACTCCGGCGCGGGCGAAGGTTGCAGGGCTTCCAGCAGCGGCATGCCGATATTGCCGACCAATGCCGTGCGATGCCCGCCGGCGCGCAACAGGTGCGCCAGCAACGCGGTCGTGGTGCTCTTGCCCTTGGTGCCGGTGACGCAGATCGTGTTCCGGGCGTAGCCGTCGGTATTCGCCTGTTCGTCGAACCACAGCGTGCTGCCGCCAATGAAACGCGTGCCCTGCGCGGTCGCGGCACGTGCGGCTTCGGAATAAGGGCTGATCCCGGGCGACTTGACCACAACGTCCTGCGCGCCCAGCAACGCGGCGGTCGCCTCCAGTTCGACGTGCAGGTTCGCATCGGCGAAAGTGCTGGTTTCCTGCGCTTCCGCGGCATTGCAGAACAGCGTCAGCGATTGCGCGGGCAGCCTTGCACGGATCGCATGGTAGGCAGCACGGCCTTCACGGCCCCAGCCCCACAAGGCGATCCGCCTGCCCTCAAGCTGCGAAATTCGCACGCAACCGCTCCCACAGCGCAGGTGGTACGCGATGCTCGCCGCTTATGTTCAACAGCGGCGCGATCTCGAGCTCGGAAGCCATCAGTTGCGGCTGGATTTCGCGGATGAAGCGCGCGACCAGCGCATCCTCTTTCCATTCCGGACGTGAAGCGAGCGCGGCCATCGCCGCGCGCGATTCCTGGCCTTCGCCGACGCACTCGAACGGCTTGTGGTCCTGGAATTCCAGCAGCGCATCGAAGCCGCCGGCCTGCGCTGCATCATCCAGGAGGTTGCGGCCGAAGATGCGCACCAGCCGCGGCTTGGGCATGAAC
>JBOHXX010000372.1:0-2593 GCA_050737675.1 Pseudoxanthomonas sp. | reverse complement strand
CCTCTGGTAAAAGCGTCGGGGCTGAAGCCCCTCCCACATTCTCAGGCCCTCTCGCATTTCGATCCGGATCAGCCGGCGGGCTGGGTGGCTTCCCTTGCAGAGGTGCGGGAACGCGTCAGCAGGAATTCGCGTTCCCGTGCGTTGCGGGTCAGCTCGGCGGCACGCTCGAATTCGATCCGCGCTTCTTCATGCCGGCCCAGCTTGGCCAGCAGGTCGCCGCGCACGCTCGGTAACAGGTGGTAGTTGGCCAGCACGGATTCCGATAGCAGAGTGTCGACGAGTTCAAGTCCAGCGGCAGGTCCGGATGCCATGGAGACGGCTACCGCGCGATTGAGCTCCACGATGGGCGAAGGGATCAACTGCGACAGCGTTCCGTAGAGTGCCGCGATCGTTTCCCAGTCTGTCTGGTCCGCGGTGCCGGCGCGTGCGTGGCAAGCGGCGATCGCAGCTTGCAGGGCGTAGGGGCCCAACCCACCACCCAGTTGCCGCGCACGCAACAGCGCCGCGAAGCCGCGCTGTATCAGCAACTGGTCCCAGCGCGAACGATCCTGATCCAGCAGCAGGACCGGCGCGCCGGACGGATCGGTGCGTGCGCGCAGGCGCGATGCCTGTATCTCCATCAGCGCCACGAGCCCGTGTACTTCCGCTTCGTCCGGTGCCAGTCCGGCGACGATCCGGCCCAGCCGCAACGCTTCCTCGCACAAGGCCGGTCGCATCCAGTCATCGCCGGCGGTGGCCGAATAGCCTTCGTTGAAGATCAAGTAGATCACGCCGAGGACCGAGGAAAGCCGTTCGGCCAGCTCGTCGCCACGCGGAACTTCGAAAGGGACATTGGCTTCGGACAACGTGCGCTTGGCGCGGACGATGCGCTGGGCGACGGTCGCTTCGGGGACCAGATAGGCGCGGGCGATCTCGTCGGTGGTCAATCCGCCCAGCAGGCGCAGGGTCAGGGCGACGCGCGCTTCCATCGACAACAGCGGATGGCAGGCGGTGAACACCAGGCGCAACAGGTCATCGCCAATGTCGTCGTCCATCGCCGCCTCCAGTTCCGCGGTGGCGTCCTCCCACTCGCGCTCGAGTTCATGGCCCAGTTCTTCATGCTTGCGCTGCTGCAGCTTGATGCGGCGCAGGCGGTCGATGGCGCGATGCTTGGCCGTGGCCATCAGCCACGCCCCCGGGTTGTCCGGAACACCGCTTTGCGGCCATTTCTCGAGGGCGATGACCAGGGCGTCCTGCGCGAGCTCCTCGGCAAGGCCGACATCGCGCAGCATGCGGGCCAAGCCGGCGATGAGCCGGGCCGATTCGATCCGCCAGACAGCATCGATCGCGCGGTGTACATCTGAAGTCGTCATGGTCGGCGATCAGAACATCGCAGCTGCCTGCGCGCAAGCTGCGATGCAACTCATCGAGGGTATTCCTCGGTGTTCATCAGGCCTACGAATTGGCTCTGGATGAAGACGGGTACCAGGATGGTGGTTACATTCATGCACATCATCTCCGTCAAGTTGTTCGGGAAAGAAGGGAAGGGCAGTGGTGCGGCTGTTATTGCTTCGGCGTGATCCTTGCGCGCAAGCGTTCTTCCTGCTCGCGCAGTTCGGGAGTGAATTCAGCGCCGAAATCCTCTGCCTCGAATACCTGGCGGATCTCGATCTCCGATTCGCCCGGCATCGGATTGGGGCAACGCTTGACCCATTCGAGCGCTTCTTCCTTCGACTTGACCTGCAGCAGCCAGAATCCAGCCACCAGTTCTTTTGTTTCCGGGAATGGGCCGTCGATGACCGTGCGTTTGCCGCCCGAGAAATGCACCCGCGCGCCTTTCGAACTCGGCTGCAGGCCCTCGCCAGCCAACAGCACGCCGGCCTTGACCAGTTCTTCGTTGAACTTGCCCATTTCGGTCAGCAATTGTTCGCTGGGCATCACGCCAGCTTCGGATTCCGCGCTCGCCTTGACCATCACCATGAACCTCATCGTCGTTTCTCCTTCGATTCTGTCGGGATATATGTACATGACGAGCCAGCGGACAATGGATCGACAAACGGGTGGAAATTTTTCGCATGTGGCCAGGGCAGGGCTGATGCCAAACTAACGCGCGGGCGCCTACTATCCACTTACCTGGGAAAGGCAATCCCGCCCGCTTCGCCCACCTGCCAGGAGTCCAGTCGCCATGCCGGATAACGTGTCCCCAATGCCTGCCGTGGGCCAGCCAGCCCCGGATTTCACCCTGCATTCGACGCCCGACCAGACCCTCTCGCTTTCGCAGTTGCGCGGGCATCCGGTGGTGCTTGCGTTCTACCCGGCGGACTGGAGTCCGGTATGCGGCGACCAGATGGCGCTCTACAACGAGCTGCTGTCCGAATTTCGCCGTTTCCACGCCACGATCATCGGCATTTCCGTCGACGGAGCGTGGTGCCATGCGGCTTTTGCGCTGGATCGAAAGTTGCATTTTCCGCTGCTGGCGGATTTCGAACCCAAGGGCGGGGTTTCGCGCCTGTACGGCGTTTACCAGTCGCAGGAAGGCATCAGCGAGCGCGCCTTGTTCGTGATCGACGCCGAAGGCATCGTGCGCTGGAGCTACGTATCGCCGAGTGGAATC
>JBOHXX010000371.1:0-2593 GCA_050737675.1 Pseudoxanthomonas sp. | reverse complement strand
GGGCCAAGGCCCACCCTATAAAATGTCAGATGGCGTTGCTCAGCAGCCGCTTCGCCGCGGCCCGCGCTTCCTTGCTGACTTCGACGCCGCCGAGCATGCGTGCGAGCTCTTCCTCACGCTGCTTCGCGCCCAGCGATTCGACCGAGCTCTGGGTCATGCCGTCCACCGGCGCCTTGCTGACCCGGTAATGCGCGTGGCCTTGCGCGGCGACCTGCGGCAAGTGGGTGACGCAGAGCACCTGGCGCTTGTCGCCCAACGCGCGCAGCTTCTGCCCGACGATCTCGGCGACCGCGCCGCCGATCCCGGAATCCACTTCATCGAAGACCATGGTCGGCACCGCGTCCAGGCCCAGTGCGGCGACCTCGATCGCCAGCGAGATGCGCGAGAGTTCGCCGCCTGAAGCGACCTTGCGCAAGGCTCGCGGTGGCTGGCCGGCGTTGGCGGCGACCAGGAACTCCACCCGTTCCGAACCCAGTGGATCGGCGCGTTCGGCTTCGTTCGGCTCGATCGCGATCTCGAAATGACCGCCGCCCATGCCCAACTCGGCGATCAGGTCCGTGGTCGCCTTCGAGAGTTTCGTCGCCGCGTTTTGCCGTGTCTTCGCCAGTTTTGCGGCAGCGATGCGCCAGGCCGACGCGGCTGCTTCGATTTCGGTATTCAGGCTGAGCAGGCGCTCACCGGCGCCGCGCAGGCCATCCAGCTCGGCAGCGAGAGCATCACGCTGCTCGCACAGTTGCGCGGGCGCCACCCTGTGTTTGCGAGCCAGGTCGTGGATACGGGTGAGCTTGCGTTCCAGTTCCATGAGCTGGGCGGGATCCGCATCCAGGTCTTCGCGAACCCGATCCAGCACCACCAGCGCTTCGTCCAGCTGGATATTGGCGTTCTCCAACAGGGCATCGACCTCGTGCAGGCGCGGTTCGTGTTCGGCCAGGCGCGCCAGTTCGCCGCGGGTCTGCTGCAGTTGCTGCGAAACCGACGGCGACTCCTCGCCGGCCAGGCGCGCGAAGGCCGCATTGCAGGCGTCGATCAGTCCCGAGGCATTGGCCTGGCGGCGATGGTTGGCGGAAAGGGCTTCGATCGCGGGAGCAGCGAGATCCTCGCGCTCGAGCTCATTGAACTGGTGTTCCAGGTAGTTGATGCGGTCGGATACATCGCCCTGCCGGGAAAGGTTGTCGCGTTCGCCCAGCAACGTAGCCCACACACCTGCGGCACTGCGCACCGTCGCACGCTCGCTGTCATTGCGGGCATAAGCGTCGAGGAAGGCCAACTGGCTGGGTCGTGACAACAAGGCTTGTTGTTCGTGCTGGCCGTGGATTTCCACCAGCAGCGCGGCGAGTTCGGTCAACTGCGACAGGGTGACGCTGCGGCCGTTTATCCATGACCGCGAGCCGCCATCGGCACGGATCACCCGGCGCAACTGGCAAACCTCGTGGTCGTCGAGCTCGTTTTCGCGCAGCCAGGCGAAGGCGGGAAGGGCATCGTCCAGGCTGAATTCCGCGGACAGCTCGGCGCGCTCGGCGCCATGACGGACCACGCCGCTGTCGGCACGCAGGCCCGAGAGGAAGCCCAGCGCATCGACCAGCAGGGATTTCCCGGCGCCGGTTTCACCGGAAATGACGGTCATGCCCGGGCCGAATTCGAGTTCGGCGGAACGGACGACGGCGAAGTCCTTGAGGGCGAGGTGTCTGAGCATGGACGCGCATTGTAGTGGCATGTGGCGCAATGCTTGAGACACCTTTCCTTTGTAGGTCCGAGCTTGCTCGGATGCTTTTCGCATTGGGGCCAGAGCATCCGGGCAAGCTCGGACCTATAAAACAAGGCAGTCCTTGCAAACCCGTGCGCAGGCGGCTATCTATTCGGCATGTCCGTTCCTCCCGCCACGCTCGACCTGCGTTCCCGACACCTGCTGCGGACGCTGATCGCGCGCTACATCCGCGATGGCGAGCCAGTGGGTTCGCAGACACTGGCGCGGCACGCGGGGCTGGACGTCAGCGCGGCCACCATCCGCAACATCCTCGGCGACCTGGAGGAAATCGGCTTGCTGGCCTCGCCGCATACCTCGGCCGGGCGTATTCCCACCGCCCAGGGCTATCGCATGTTCGTCGACAGCCTGGTGCAGATGCAGCCGCTGGGCGAGGGCGAAGTCGCACGGCTGCGCTCCGAACTTCCTGCCGGGGTCGGCACCCAGGCGCTGCTCGGCAATGCCTCGGAACTGCTCTCGGCGATGACCCATTTCGTCGGCGTGGTCAGCGCACCCCGGCGCGAGCAGTTCGCCTTCCGGCATATCGATTTCGTGCCGCTGGATGGCCGCCGGGTGCTGGCTATCCTGGTGTTCGCCGACAACGACGTGCAGAACCGGGTGATCGAGCCACGTCGCAGCTACGACCCGTCCGAGCTGGAGCGGGTCGCCAACTACCTGAATTCCAATTTCGCCGGACGGCCGCTGGCCGACATCCGTGCCACCTTGCTGCACGACCTGCGCAACGCCCAGTCGGAAATGGAGGGCCTGCTGGCCCATACCGTGGAGCTGGCCGAGCATGCCTTCGTTCCGGCCAGCGACGATATGGTCCTGACTGGCCAGACCCGGTTGATG
>JBOHXX010000370.1:0-2640 GCA_050737675.1 Pseudoxanthomonas sp. | reverse complement strand
CGACTGGAAGGCCTGGCTGCTGTGGGCGCTGCTGGTCGGTGGCGCGCTGATCGTGGCGGGGTTCGCCTTCAGCCTGTTGAAGAAGCCGGCAAGCAAATAGGTTCGCCGACTGTGGGAGCTGTGGGATTTGTGGGAGCGGCGTAAGCCGCGAAGCTGTTCAATCGAAGAGCATTCGCGGCTTACGCCGCTCCCACATCCGTTCTTACAGTTTCGCGCGCTGCTCGCGCAGGCCGGTCAGCTGGACGCTCCAGTCGATCAGTCGCTGGCGTTCCTGTTCGATGACTGCCGGCGGTACCTTGTCGCTGAATTTGGCGAGTTTCGCTTCGCTCTTTTCTTTTTCGGCCGCGACCCGGGCGATCTCCTTGTCCAGGCGCGTGCGTTCCGCGTCCAGGTCGACCAGGCCTTCCAGCGGCACCAACAGCTTGAGCTCGCCGACGATGGCCACGGCCGAGGCAGGGGCTTGTCCATCGGCCGCCAGCCATTCGACGGCTTCGAGCTTCAGCAAGAACGACAGTTGTGAAGCGTAGCGATCCGCCAACTTGCGATCGTTGTCGTTGCCGTCCTGCAGCAACAAGCGGACCTGCTTGCCGGGTGAGACGCCGAGCTCGCTGCGCACGCGGCGCAATGCCGAGACCATGTCCTTGAGCCACTCCACGTCGATGCCGGCCTGGGCGTAGTTCTGCGTGGCGTCGTAGTCGGACGCGGTGGGGTAGGGCTGCAGCGAAATCGTGGGAGCTGCGATGCCCAGGCGCGGTGCGACCTGCTGCCAGAGTTCCTCGGTGACGAACGGCACCAGCGGGTGCAGCAGTCGCAGCAGCGATTCGAGGACGTACAGCGAAGTGTGGCGCGTGCTGTTAGCGGCTTCGGTGTCGTCGCCATTGAGGGCCGGCTTGGACAGTTCCAGGAACCAGTCGCAGAACTCGTTCCAGGCGAATTCGTACAGCGCCTGCGCGAGCAGGTCGAAGCGGTAATCGGCGTAATAGGTTTCCGCTTCCGACGAGACTTTCGCCAGGCGCGACAGGATCCACTTCTCGGCGTCGGTGCTTGCGGCGGGCGCGCCGGCCGGAGCAGCGAAGCCTTCGGTGTTCATCAATACGAAGCGCGTCGCGTTCCACAGCTTGTTGCAGAAATTCTTGTAGCCCTCGGCGCGACCCATGTCGAACTTGATGTCGCGGCCGTGGTTGGCCAGCGCGGCGATGGTGAAGCGCAGTGCGTCGGCGCCGTGGGCGGGGATGCCGTCGGGGAATTCCTTGCGCGTGGCTTTCTCGATCTTCGGCGCGTCGGCCGGCTTCATCAGCCCGGTGGTGCGCTTGGCGACCAGGTCTTCCAGCGCGATGCCGTCGATGATGTCCAGCGGATCCAGCACGTTGCCCTTGGACTTGGACATCTTCTGGCCCTGGGCATCACGGATCAGGCCGGTCATGTAGACGTCCTTGAACGGGACCTTGCCGGTGAAATGATCGGTCGCCATGACCATCCGCGCGACCCAGAAGAAGATGATGTCGAAGCCGGTGACCAGCACGCTGCTGGGCAGGTAGCGGTCGAAGCCGCGTTCGGCCATCGCAGCCTCGTCGGGCCAGCCCAGGGTGCTGAATGGCCACAGCTGCGAGCTGAACCAGGTTTCCAGCACGTCGTTGTCCTGTGAAAGGACCACGTCGGCGCCGAGCGAGTGCGTGGCGCGGACTTCGGCTTCGTCGCGGCCCACGTAGATCTTGCCGCTGGCATCGAACCACGCCGGGATGCGATGGCCCCACCACAGCTGGCGGCTGATGCACCAGTCCTGGATGTTCTCCATCCAGTGGCGGTAGGTGTTGATCCAGTTGGCGGGAACGAATTTGACGTCGCCGCTCTCCACCAGCTCAAGGCCGCGCGCCGCCAGGCCGTCCATCTTCACGAACCACTGGTCGGTCAGGTACGGCTCGATCACCTGGCCGGTGCGGTCGCCCTTGGGCACCTGCAGCTTGTGCGGCCTGGTTTCGACCAGCAGGCCTTCGTTTTCCAGGTCGGCGAGGATTTGTTTGCGTGCGTCGTAACGATCGAGGCCGCGATATTTTTCCGGCGCGGTGTCGTTGATCGCCGCGGTCGGGGTGAGGATGTTGATCAACGGCAGGTCGTGGCGCTGTCCGACCTGGTAGTCGTTGAAGTCGTGCGCAGGCGTGATCTTGACCACGCCGGTACCGAAATCGCGCTCGACATAGGTGTCGGCGATGATCGGGATCTCGCGATCGGTCAATGGCAGCTTCACGGTCTTGCCGACCAGGTGCGCGTAACGCTCGTCTTCCGGATGCACCGCCAAGGCGGAGTCGCCGAGCATGGTTTCCGGGCGCGTGGTCGCCACCGTGAGCGTGCCACTGCCGTCGCTGAGCGGATAGGCGATCGACCAGAGGAAACCATCCTGCTCCACGTTCTCCACTTCCAGGTCGGAGATCGCGGTCTTCAACACCGGGTCCCAGTTGACCAGGCGCTGGCCGCGGTAGATCAGGCCTTGCTCATGCATTCGCACGAAGGCCTCGATCACCGCCTTCGATGCCATCGGATCCATGGTGAAAGCGCTGCGCGACCAGTCGCCGGAGGTGCCGATGCGGCGCATCTGCCGTTCGATGGTGTCGCCGGACTGCGCCTTCCATTCCCACACTTTCC
>JBOHXX010000369.1:0-2651 GCA_050737675.1 Pseudoxanthomonas sp. | reverse complement strand
GCAGTAGCGAGCCCATCAGCAAGGCGTTGTCTTCCGAGATAAGCAGCCCGTACAGCACCCCGTACAGCGAGGTCAGCATCACCGCGAAGCCGCTGGCCCGCAGCCAGCTCTTCAACACCCCGGACAGGTACACGAACTGCAGGCCGATGCAGGCGACCGCGGAGACCAGGTAGGATTTCCAGAACGCGATGTGCTCTGAAAGGCTGAGCAGCAGCAGGAAGAAGATCGCCAGCGCCAACCCGACCAGCAGGTATTGCAGCGGATGGATCGGCAGGCGCTTGATCAATTCGAACAGGCCGAAGCCGACGAAGGTCAGGACCACGAACAGGATGCCGTACTTGCTGGCGCGGTCGACCTGGGTGTAAATGTCGATCGGGTCGATCAGGCTGATCCTGATCGCGTCAAGGCTGTTGGCGCTCGCCATGTCAGCCACGCGCTGGTCCATCGACACCTCATTGCTCACATCGCGGGATACGGACTCGCCTCGCAATTGCTTCTGTGCATTGCTCGCCAGCGAAGAGATTTCGTAATTCGCCAGGAAGCCGGAATCGCGAGGGTTCGGCCGAGGCGAATAGCCGTCGAACTTGGGATGCTTCCAATCCGATTCCACCTTGATCGTGTTGGCGTCGCCAATCGGAACCACCGCCAGCGACTCGGTGCCCTTGAGCACGATCTTCATGGTGACCTTGCTCCCCGGCGCGGTAGTGCCGACCACGTTGGGTAGGTCGGCATGCATGCCATCGATCCTGGTACCCAGGTAGCCGGTGCCGGATTCGAACTTCAATGCCGCGCCGTCTGCACTCAGGTCGGGAGTTCCAACCAGGCCACGCACGTCCGAAATGCCGAAGACCAGGTAGGGCCGGCCGTACTCGCGCACGACATTGGCTTCGGTGGACGGTGGCAGTGCCGGATCGAAGTCCGCCTGCACATCGGCCCGCCAGTCGTAAACGCGCGCGGTGTACAAGCCGACCTTGCGCACATCGGGCACGAGCTCGCTGTCGATATTCAGCGACTTTGGCATCTGCAACAGGTTGCCGGTTTCCTTCTCCGTCCGTTTCCGGACGACGCCATTGCTATCGGTCGATTCGACCGTCCGCAGGTCGGTCCAGGGCACTACCCGCAATGGGCCGGTGAATCGCTGCGCCCCGGCGGTGTTCGCCACTACGCGGCTCACCGCCTCCTGGCGGTAGGCCTCGCGTTCGTGGATGGTGCCGCGGATCATCGAAAGCGGAATCAGCAACAGCAGCACCAGGCCGCCGACGGTGAGGAAGCGCAACAACAGTTTCAGAGATTTCATGGTTTGCCCCGGGTTGAACACGAGGCACAGCCTGAAGCGGGTATGTGGGGAAGGTTTGAGGGGGGTTTGAAGCCTGTGTGAAGTCGACTTTTATCTCTTGTGCCTTAATTCCTTCTCCCATCGGGAGAAGGTGCCCGAAGGGCGGATCAGGGTACGGCGAAGCGGCGATGGTAAATGGCATTTCTCGTCCAGTGCCCGGTGGTTGCGCAATGTCCCTTCACCGTACCCTCACCCCTCTCCCACAGGGAAAGGGACTCAAGGCATCGGCAACCGCAACGTCGCCACCGCCCCGCCCTGTTCCAGGTTACGCAGCCCAGCCTCGCCCCCATGCAAACGCGCCACCTCACGCACGAACGGCAATCCCAATCCCGAGCTACGCAGCCCAGTCCCCGGACGCGCCAGCGAATAGAAACGCTCGAACACGCGCTCGTGCGCGTAATCCGGGATGCCGGGGCCCTGGTCCTCGACTCGGATCTCCAGCATTCCCTTGTCGATCGAACTGGAAAGAATGATCCTTCCGCCCGCCGGTGAAAACGAGATCGCGTTGTCCAGCAGGTTCGCCACCGCCTGCCGCAACAGATAGGCATCGCCCTGCACCATGGCCTGCGGATCGTGGATATCCATCGACAGCTCCAGGCCGGCGGCAGCGAGCTTCGTGGAAACGCCTTCCGCGGCCTGTGCGAGCAGCCCAGCCATGTTTATCGCTTCGAGCTCCTGCAACCAGCCATGTTGTTCCACTTCCGCCAACGCCAGCAGCTTGTCGATGGTTTCGGTGAGGCGCTGTTGCTGGGTCCGGATATGGTGGGCGAAGCGCTGGCGCTCGGCTTCGGGCAACGGTT
This sequence comes from Pseudoxanthomonas sp., assembly GCA_050737675.1. Classification (GTDB taxonomy): domain Bacteria; phylum Pseudomonadota; class Gammaproteobacteria; order Xanthomonadales; family Xanthomonadaceae; genus Pseudoxanthomonas_A. The sequence continues at coordinate 515 of JBOHXX010000369.1, read as the reverse complement.
CCTGCAGCAGTTCCGCCGCGCCGCGGATCGCCGCCAGCGGACTCTTCATCTCGTGGGTCAGCGACTGCACGTACTGCTCGACGTAGGCCTTGCCTTCCAGCTTGCGGCGCATTTCCTCGACCGCGCGGCCCAGGTCGCCGATCTCGTCGCGTCGCGGCGGCAATGGTGCGACCCGTTCGCCTGCACTTACAGCCTGCGCGTAGCGGTTGAGGCGGTTGATGCCGCGCATCAGCCACCAGGTCATCAGCATCCCGATCAACGCCGACAACCCGATCAGCCAGCCACCGCGGCGGATGATGTTGCGCTGGCTGGCGGCGATGAAGGGTTCGAAGGTGTGGTTGGGCTGGGACAGCGTCAGCACGCCGATTATTTTTTCACCATCGCGGATCGGCGCGGCGACGTGCATCACCGTGCGGGTCTCGTCGCCCGGCACCTCGGGGCTGGAACGCGCGCCGTACTCGCCGTGCAGGGTGCGATAGACGTCGTTCCATTGCGAATTGTCGCGACCGGTATCA
>JBOHXX010000368.1:0-2690 GCA_050737675.1 Pseudoxanthomonas sp. | reverse complement strand
CCGTCTCTATTCCGCCGGGCCGTGTCGTTCAGAAACGCACGCCAAGCGCGACGCCGGCGTGCCGGCGCTGGAAATTGATTCCGCCGATGCGGCCATTGTCGCCATAGCCGAATTCGACGCGGCCGGCCGCGAAGCTGTCCGATGTTTCGATGGAATCGCTGGGCAACGGGATCAAGCGCCTGGGCCAGTTCCAGGTGGACGCACTCAAGGGAGGCAAGGAACAGAATGCGATCCTCGACCAGCTCGGTATCAGCGCCGGCAGCGCCGAGACGGGCATCCGCGATGCCAACGCGATGCTGCGCGACCTGGCCGACATCTTCGAAGTCATGCCGGATGGAGCAAACAAGACCGCACTGGCGGTAAAACTGTTCGGCAAATCCGGTGCCGACTTGATCCCATTATTGAACGGAGGATCCAAATCACTCGACGAATTCGCCCAGAAGTCCGACCTGGTGGGCTACACGCTTACGGAAAAGACCGGCAAGGGCGCTGAAGCGGTCAACGACTTGATGTCCGAGTTCAGGCTGATGATGGACGGCATCGCCCGGCAGGCGCTCCCGGGTCTGCTGCCAAAGCTGCAGGAATTCGGCGAGCTACTCAACAGCCAGGACTTCCGAGACGGCTTCCAAACCATCATCGGCGGGGCAATTACCGCCGGCGCGGCCATGCTGAAGTTCGCAGCCGATACCGCGAGCACGATGAAATTCCTGGGTGAGTCGGTAGCAGCCAAGATCAATGGGCCGAACCTAGAGGACTTGGTGCGCAGTGGTGACGAGATCGAGCGAATCACGAAGCGAATCGACGTGCTTCGCAAGGCCGCTTCAAATGGCGGCGGTGGCGGGCGCGACGGCGGCGACCTGGGGAGTGCATTCTTCAGCAATCCAGACCCGGCTTTCATTCGCGACGCACAGAGCCGGAAGGGGATGTTCGCCGGGGGGCTATACCCCGGTGGGAAAGATGAGGAGCTGAAGTTCCTGGAGCAGTACCGCGCCGAGCGCGAGAAGGGAATGAAGCTGCTGGCCGACATGCGCAACACCGTCGCACCAGAAGCGGCCGCGCTTGCGCTGACACCTCCGACGATCGACTGGACCGGAGGCGATCCAAAAGGCGGCAAGGGGCGCTCTGGTAAGTCAGACGCGGCCAGGCAAGCCGAGGAAGCTGCGCGGGCCATGCGTGAGGCTATGGATGCCCAGGCAGGCTGGCACGACAAGATCCTGGACATGGCGGCCGACCTGGAAGGGCCGACGGCCACGGTGCTGCGCGATTACGACAAATCCATGGCTGACCTGACCGGCCAGTTCAATGAGGGCAAGGTCCGTCTCGACGACTACGCCAAGGCGCAGGATCTCCTCGCCGGAATCCGGGACAAGGACCTGGCCGCGATCAAAGCGCAGCTCACGCCGTTCCAGGAGGTCAATGCCGCGATCGCAGAGCAGGCGCTCCTTCTGGGCATGTCGGGTGATGAGCAAGAAATCTGGAACAACCTCAAGTGGGCCGGCGTCACCGCAGACTCCGAATGGGGCAAGCAGATCATCGAGTCGACCAAGCAGCTGCAGGAACAGCGCGACGCGATGGACGACCAGATCGAGGTCATGGATGCTCTGCGCGATGCAGGAAAAGGCCTGTTCCGGGACATCATCGATGACCCTGCCAACTGGAAGAATGCGGTCCTTGACGCGCTGGATTCTGTGCAGGCCCGTATCCTGGACATGATCGCCCAGAACTGGATGGATCAGCTCTTCGGGAAGCAGGGCCAGCCTGCAGGCGGGAGCACGGGTGGCTTCGACTGGGCTGGCCTGATCGGTTCGTTCTTCGGCGGAGCAAAGGCCGGCGGCGGCGACACGATCGCGAACCGCGCTTACCTGGTCGGCGAGCATGGGCCAGAGATGTTCGTCCCGCGCACGGCAGGGACCGTGCTGACCGCGGGCCAGACTGCCGACCGAATGGGTAGCAAAGGACGCGGCATCACCAACAACAACACGTTCCACCTGGCGGCGCCGACCGACCTACGCTCGCAAGATCAAATTGCCCAGAAGATCGCCCAGACCCAGCGCATGGCAGAGATGAGGAACCGTTGATCGCGGGAATCGAACCCTGGGAGCTGGCAAATTCCGGGGGCACGATTGGGGGCATCCGCCCTACCCCGCATTGGGAAAGTTCGCGCAAATCAGCCTCTTGGAGCCGGTGTTAGATAGACCCCATCCCATCCAGTGAAAGAAAAACGGGTCGCGCAAGCGGCCCGTTTTTTTGTGGACTAAAGGGTTCCGGAATCGAACCGAAGGATCCGGACCATCGAACTGGAGGGTTCCGGCTATCGAACCAGAGGGTTCGGACTATCGAACTGGAAGGTTCGAGGAACCGACCAGGAGGGTTCCGCCCTACGCGCATCGGCAGGCTCCTGTTCGCGGCTTGCGTCGCTCCCACAGGGCTGCTTCCGCATGAGCTGCTCCGACGGCGCAGAATGCGCGGTATCGTTTTTCTCTGGATGACACGGGAGCACGCATGGAACTGGGCATGATCGGCTTGGGCAAGATGGGCGCGAACATGGCGCAACGGCTGGTGCGCGGTGGCCACCGTGTAGTCGGCTTCGATCCTGGTGCCGAGGCGCGCGCGCGCGTCGAGCAGTTCGGCGCGGAATCGGCCGACTCGCTGCAGGCGATGGTCGCCGCGCTCGCCGCACCGCGGGTGGT
>JBOHXX010000367.1:0-2701 GCA_050737675.1 Pseudoxanthomonas sp. | reverse complement strand
ATCGCGAAAGCCAATCGCGACTTGCGTCGCTCCTACATCATTCCTACGCGAGCGCGGGATGGCTGCGATAATGCGGGCGATGAACAATCCCGCCTTCCCCGCCGCGCTGCGCGACGAACTCCATCGCGGCCTGACCGCATTGCATCTGGACGCCGACGCATTGGCGCCACCCTTGCTCGCCTACCTGGCCCTGCTGGATCGCTGGAACCGCACCTACAACCTGACCGCGGTCCGCGACCCGGGCGAAATGGTGACCCGGCACCTGCTCGATTCGCTGGCCATGCATCCTTTCCTCGAAAGCGGCAACCTGGCCGACCTGGGCACCGGCCCCGGCCTGCCCGGCATCCCGCTGGCCATCGCCAAGCCACGGTTGCAGGTCACCCTGGTGGAAAGCAACGGCAAGAAGGCGCGCTTCCTGCGTGAAGCCGTACGCACGCTGGACCTAACCAATGCGCGCGTGGCCGAATCGCGGGCCGAGGCGCTGGACGAACCAGGTACCTATGACGCCATCACCGCGCGCGCACTGGACACGCTGGCGGGAATCATCAGGGTCGGCGGGCATTTGTTGAATCCGGGTGGAAAACTGCTGGCAATGAAGGGAATGCGGCCGGAAGAGGAAATCGCCGCGCTGCCGGCGGGCTGGACGGTTTCGGCCGTGCATCCCCTGGCCGTTCCTGGCCTGGTGGGCGAACGCCACCTGGTGATTGTCGATCGCGATGGCTGAGGTTCACTTCGCTTCCCCCTTTCCATAAGGGGCAAAGCCTTGGCCCGGGTACTTTCCTGCTCGACGGGCGACCCAGAATCCCGAGTCGAGCACCGATTCCCCAAACTTCCCGCCTCCATCCCGCATAATCCCCGGCCCACCAAGGTTCCACGAGGCGCTCCACGCATGGCCCGGATCATCGCCATCGCCAACCAGAAAGGCGGGGTCGGCAAGACCACCACCGCGGTCAACCTGGCCGCCGCGCTGGCGCGCGCGCCCAAGCGCGTGCTGCTGGTCGACCTGGATTCGCAGGGCAACGCGACCATGGGCAGCGGCGTGGACAAGCGCGAGCTGGAAGCCTCCAGCTACGACGTGCTGCTGCAGGAAGCCGAGGCGCGCGCGGTGATCGTGAGGACGCCTGAAGACTTCGACCTGCTGCCCGGCAACATCGACCTGACCGCGGCCGAGATCCAGCTGATGCAGCTCGAGGATCGCGAACAACGCCTGAAGCTGGCGCTGGATCCGCTGCGCGGCGACTACGACTTCATCCTGATCGATTGCCCGCCTGCCTTGTCGCTGCTCACGCTGAATGCGCTGACCGCGGCCGACTCGGTGCTGGTGCCGATGCAGTGCGAGTACTACGCGCTGGAAGGCCTCAGCGCGCTGATCGAAACCATCGATGCGCTGAAGACACGGTTGAACCCGGGGCTGGAGATCGAAGGCGTGCTGCGGACCATGTTTGACGTGCGCAACAACCTGGCCAACGCGGTCTCCGGCGAACTCACCAACCATTTCGGCGACAAGGTGTTCCGCACCATCGTGCCGCGCAACGTGCGCGTGGCCGAGGCCCCCAGCCATGGCCAGAGCATCGTCGGTTACGACCGTGCCTCGCGTGGCGGCGTCGCCTACCTGGGCCTGGCCGGCGAGATCCTGCGCCGCCAGTCCGAACGCAACAAACAGCAAGTCCGACTGCAGCCCCGGCTGCAACCCAGTTCCACGGAGAACGTGTAAATGCCTGCCCCCAAGAACACTCCGGCGAAAAAGCGCGGCCTCGGCCGCGGCCTGGAAGCCCTGCTCGGCCCCAAGGCCGCCGCGACCCCGCCGCCGGAAGCCCAGCCCGGCGAGGTCCTGCGCCAGATCCCGGTCAAGCAGCTGCAACCTGGCAAGTACCAGCCGCGCATGGCCATGGACCCGGCCAAGCTGAGCGAACTGGCCGAGTCGATCAAGGCCCAGGGCGTGATCCAGCCGATCGTGGTCCGCGAGCTGTCGCCCGGCAAGTTCGAGATCGTCGCCGGCGAACGCCGCTGGCGCGCCTCGCAGGAAGCCGGCCTGACCAGCGTGCCGGTGGTGGTGCGCGAGCTGGACGACCGCACCGTCATCGCCATGGCCCTGATCGAGAACATCCAGCGCGAAGACCTCAATCCGCTGGAAGAAGCGCAGTCGTTGCATCGGCTGATCGGCGAGTTCTCGCTGACCCACGCCGAAGCCGCCGAAGCGGTAGGCCGTTCGCGAGCCGCGGTGTCCAACCTGCTGCGCCTGCTGGAACTGCCACCGGCGATCCGCGCGCTACTGGAAGCGCGGCGCCTGGAGATGGGTCACGCCCGCGCCCTGCTGACCCTGTCGCCGGAGCTGGCCAGCAAGCTGGCTTCCGAGGCTGCGGATCAAGGCTGGTCGGTGCGCGAAGTGGAGCACCGTGCGCAACAGTTCGCCGCCGGCAAGGTGCCACTCAATGGCGGCAAGAAGTCCAAGCCCGGCAAGGCCACGCCGCAAGCCGACATCGCCTCGCTGGAAACCGAACTGTCCGAATCGCTGGGCACCAGGGTCAATATCGCCCACGGTCGCGGCGGCAAGGGCAAGCTGGTGATCCACTACACCAGCGTGGATACGCTGGACGGCGTGCTGGAAAGGCTGCGCGCGCCACGCTGAAGCAGCGGCGCCTCGCCATCGGTTTTCTGTAGGAGCGCCCCATGGGCGCGAGCTCTTCGATCACGTCACGAA
>JBOHXX010000366.1:0-2710 GCA_050737675.1 Pseudoxanthomonas sp. | reverse complement strand
GAATACACTAGCGCCGTGAATCCCCCACGCGATGACATCCTGGTGATCGGCGGCGGCGTGATCGGCCTGGCCACGGCGCTGGCGCTGATCGAAGCCGGCCGCAGTGTGCGTGTACTCGAGGCAGGCGTCGTCGGCAGCGGCGCCTCGCACGGCAATTGCGGCACCCTCACCCCCAGCCACGCACCGCCCCTGGCCGCGCCTGGCATGGTCGCGCGCGGCTTGCGCTGGATGTTCACCCCGGATGCGCCGTTGTACCTGAAACCGCGACTGGACCCGGCGTTGTGGCGCTGGCTGGCGCATTTCGCCGCGCGCTGCAACATGAAGGACTGGCGGCAGAGCACGGGTGCGCGTTCGGCGATCCTCGACGACTCGCGCAGCCGGCTCGTCGATTGGGTGGATCGCTACGAATTGCGATGCGAATTCGCCGAGGAAGGGCTGGACTACGTGTTCCGCGAGCAGGCCAACTTCGATCACTACGCGGAGGAATGCGAATTGCTGCGCGAGTTCGGAATCGCCAGCGAGACGTTCGATGGCGATGCCTATCTGCGCGACGAACCCGCATTGAAAGCCGGCGTGGTCGGTGCGGTCCGCTTCCCCGGCGACGCGCGCCTGCGCCCGGACCGCTACGTGGCCGAACTTGCGAGGGCAGTACGCGAACGCGGCGGTGTGATCGAAGAGAATTGCCGGGTCGAATCACTGCAGGATTCCGCGGAGGGCGCGATCGTGGGCACCAGCCTCGGTCTCCGCAACGGCAGCGAGGCCGTCATCGCCCTGGGTTCGTGGTCGCCACGACTGGCGCGGACCCTGGGCCTCGACCTGCCGATCCAACCGGGCAAGGGTTATTCGATCACCTACTCGCGGCCCTCGATCGTGCCGAAACGACCGATGGTGCTGAAGGATCGCCAGGTATGCGTGACGGCCTGGGACAGCGGTTTCCGCCTGGGCAGCACCATGGAATTTTCCGGATACGACCAGACCCTGAACGCCACGCGCCTGGCTGCGCTGGAGCGCGGCGCCAGCGAATACCTGCATGAACCGGTCGGGGCCACGGTGCACGAGCGCTGGTACGGCTGGCGGCCGATGACCTGGGACGACCTGCCGATCCTCGGGCGGGCGCCGCGCCATCGCCATGTCTGGCTGGCCACCGGCCACGGCATGCTCGGGGTCAGCATGAGTGCGGCGAGCGGGCAGTTGATGGCCGACCTGATCACCGGGCAAGCGACCTCGATCGATCCGGCGCCATATCGGATGAAGCGTTTCGAATGAATGCGAAGAATTCCGCTTACGACTACGACCTGGTGGTGATCGGCGGCGGTTCCGGCGGCCTCGCCGGCGCCTTCCGCGCGGCTTCGCATGGCGCACGCGTGGCCTTGCTGGAACCTGGCGAATTCGGCGGCACCTGCGTCAATGTCGGCTGCGTGCCGAAGAAGGCGATGTGGCTGGCGGCCGAATTGTCGCAGCGCATCGACATGGCCTCGCGGCTTGGCTTCGACGTACCACCGCCGAAGTTCGATTGGCGCGAATTCATCGTCCACCGCCAGCGTTACATCGCCGGCATCCACGACAGCTATCGCAAGCGACTGGATGAGGCGGGCATCGTGCACCTGCCTTGCCGCGGCCGTTTCGTCGATGTGCACACGGTGGAAACCCACCTGGGGTTGCGCGTCAGCGCCGCGCACGTGCTCATCGCCACCGGTGGCAAGCCGAAGCGTCCGGATATCCCGGGTGCGGAACTTGGACTGGTCTCCGACGATTTCTTCAATCTTTGCGACGCGCCGGAGCGTGTCGCGATCATTGGCGGCGGTTACATCGCGGTCGAACTCGCCGGCGTGCTGCAGGCGCTGGGCAGCAAGGTGGAATTGTTCGTGCGCGGCAAGCGCCTGCTCGACTCCTTCGACATAGAACTTACCGATGAACTGACCGAAAACCTCAGGCAGCACGGCATCCATTGCCATTTTGAACGCCAGGTCGCTTCACTTGCCCTGGCGGGCGAAAAGCGGGTGTTGCATGAGCGCGACGGGCAGGTCAGCGAACCCTATGACAGCGTGATCTTCGCCACCGGCCGCACGCCCAACAGCCGCCAGCTCGGCCTGGAAGACATAGGCGTGACGATCGACGGCGGCGGTTTCATCATGGTTGACGAATTCCAGGATACCCCTGTCGCCGGCGTGCATGCGGTAGGCGACGTCTCCAGCCGGCTCGCGCTTACTCCCGTGGCCATCGCCGCCGCGCGTCGCCTGATGGATCGGTTGTTTGGCGGCAAGCCCGAAGCGAAACTCGATTACGACGACATCGCCACCGTGGTGTTCGCGCATCCTCCGATCGGCATGGTCGGGCTTACGGAAGCCCAGGCGCGCGAGCGCCATGGCGATGTGGTGAAGACCTATCGCGCAGGTTTCCGCCCGATGCTGCACGCGCTGGCCGATTCGCCGCAACGCAGCCTGTTCAAGCTGGTATGCGTAGGCGAGGAGGAGCGCGTGGTCGGCATCCATCTGCTGGGTGAAGGCGCGGACGAGATGCTGCAGGGATTCGCGGTGGCCTTGAAGAAAGGCATCAGCAAAGGCGACCTGGACGACACCATGGCGATCCACCCGACTTCGGCCGAGGAAGTGGTGCTGATGCGGTGAGGTCGTGGAGTTCCCAGGTTGTGGGGTTGTGGGAGCGGCGTAAGCCGCGAAAGGATGTCTCGATACCCCATCGCGGCTTACGC
>JBOHXX010000365.1:0-2723 GCA_050737675.1 Pseudoxanthomonas sp. | reverse complement strand
CGCTTTACGTCCTGAATTCTTTCGTCCTGCATATCCCGTTAGACTTCCCTGGAAACGAATCTGGAAAAAACAATGCCTGCCGATGCCCCTGCCCGCGGAATTCTAACCGATACCCTGTTGCAGGCCATGAAGGCAGCGCAGCAGCAAGTCAATTCACTGGTGTTGGGCAAGTCGCAGGAAGTACGTCTGGCCTTCGTGGCGCTGCTTTCCGGCGGGCACCTCCTCATCGAGGACCTGCCCGGCCTGGGCAAGACCACGCTGGCGCACGCGCTGGCGGCGACCCTCGGGCTCGGTTTCCAGCGTGTGCAGTTCACCTCGGACCTGTTGCCCGCCGATGTCCTGGGCGTGTCGGTCTACGACGCGCAATCGCGGCAGTTCCAGTTCCATCCGGGACCGGTGTTCACCCATGTGCTGCTGGCCGACGAGATCAATCGCGCACCGCCCCGCACCCAGAGCGCATTGCTGGAAGCCATGGCCGAACACCAGGTCACTCTGGACGGGTTGACCCGGGCGTTGCCCGACCCGTTCTTCGTCATCGCCACGCAGAACCCGGTCGATCTCGCCGGCACCTATCCGTTGCCGGATTCGCAGCTCGACCGTTTCCTGCTGCGGCTGACCCTGGGTTATCCGAACGTCGAATCCGAACGCGCCCTGCTCGCCGGCACCGATCGCCGCGAATTGATCGCCCAGGCCTCTCCGCTCCTGTCCAGCGCCGATGTGCTGCAGTTGCGGGCGGCGGTCAACGAAGTACACGCCAGCGAGGCGCTGGTGGATTACGTGCAGGCCTTGCTGACCCGCAGCCGTCAACAGCCCGGTGTGCGCGTCGGCCTGTCGCCGCGCGCCGGCATCGCCCTGCTGCGTGCCGCACGCGCCTATGCCTTGTTGCTGGGACGGCAACATGTCCTGCCGGAAGACGTGCAAGCCTTGTTCAGCGCGGTCGCCGCGCATCGCCTGGTCGCGGAAGCGGAAGCGTCTTCCGCGCAGGCATTGGCCAAGTCCATCCTGCATGCGGTGGCCGTGGACTGACCGATATGCCGTCGACCCTGCGCGAACGCCTGGCTATCCGTGCCGCGCTGCTCGCCCGTCCGCGCAGCAGCGAAACCCTGCCGGTGAAATTCGACCAGCGCCGGGTCTATGTGCTGCCGACGCGTTTCGGCCTGTTCTTCGCCGCCTTGTTGTTCGCCATGCTGCTGGGCGCGTTGAACTACAACAACAACCCGGCCTTCCTGCTGGCCTTGCTGCTCGGCGCCACCGGGCTGGCCAGCCTGATCGCCGCGCACCTGCAACTGTCTGGTTTGCGCGTCGATGCGATTTCCGCCGAGCCGGTTGCCGCCGGTTCGGTAATGTCCTTGCACATCGCCCTGTCCTCCACCGATACGCGGATGCGTCGTGGCCTTCAATTGCGCTGCCGGGAAGCGCGCATCACAGCGCCGCCAATGTCCCTCGAACCAGTCGTGGCCACACTGCCACTGGCGACCGAGCGACGCGGCTGGATCGAACCGGGCCGGATCCGCATTTCCACCACCCAGCCACTGGGCCTGGCCATGGCCTGGTCGTGGGTGTGGCCCGACGCGCCGTTGCTGGTCTATCCCTGTGCCGAGCCGCAGGGTCCGCCCTTGCCACCGGGCGATGGCAGCGGCAACCACGCGCGACTGCACCCGGCAGGCGACGATGTGCACCACCTGCGCAGCTATCGCGCTGGCGACCCGCGTCGCGCAATCGCCTGGAAACCCTCGGCACGCCGCGACACCTTGCTGGTACGCGAATACGAACAACCTCTGTCAGTCGTAGTGACCCTGGACTGGCGCGCTCTTTCGCAACTCGCCTACGAACAACGCATCCGCCGGCTGGCCCGCTGGATCGACCTGGCCGAACGCGAAGGCAGGCGCTATCGCCTGCTGCTGCCGGGGCAACCGGTACTGGGGCCCGCTTACGGCAGCGCCCACAGGCATCTTTGCCTGCGTGCACTGGCGTTATTGCCTGATGCCGAAGACCGGTCATGGCCATGACCCGGATCGACGACGGCAGTCGCTTGTGGACGTTGGCGACGGCCGCTCTCGCCCTGCTGCCATTGCTGTTGCAACTGCCTCCGCAGCTGGCGTGGGGCATTGCGCTGGCGGCGGTCCTGGTCGCCGCGATGTCGTGGCGCAAGACCTTGCCCGCACCGTTGCGCCTGCTGCTGGCACTGCTGGTGTTGGCTGCGGTGTTCTCGCAAACCGGATTGCGCCTGGGCCGCGACACCGGCTGCGCGCTGCTCGCGGCGATGATCGCGGTCAAGCCTTCGGAGACCTTCACCCTGCGCGATGCGCGCAGCCTGGTCGGGTTCGCCCTGTTCGCACCGTTCGCCGCCTTCCTGCTCGACCAGGGTCCACTGACCATGGCCCTCGGACTGGTTGCGGTGTCGTGCGCGCTGGTCGCGCTGCAGCGCCTCGCCGACGTGGAAACCGATTCGCTGTCCAGCACCATCGCCCCGTCACGCAAACTGCTGGCCGTGGCCCGGCTGGTGGCGATCGGACTGCCACTGGTGCTGGCCATGTTCTGGCTGTTCCCGCGACTGGGCTCGCCCTTGTGGGGCGTGCCTGAACGCGCGCTGGGCCGTCCTGGCCTGTCCGATCGCATGACCCCGGGCGAGTGGCTGGACCTGATGGCCGACGACACTCCCGCGTTGCGCGTGCAGTTCTTCGGCACGCGCCCGCGCTCGCAGGACATGTACTGGCGTGGCC
>JBOHXX010000364.1:0-2733 GCA_050737675.1 Pseudoxanthomonas sp. | reverse complement strand
CGATGGCCTCGGCCGAACAACTGGCGCCTTGCGTGCTGTGGATCGACGAGATCGAGAAGGGCCTGGCCGGCGGCAGCGGCGAAGGCGATGGCGGCGTGTCGCGGCGCGTGCTCGGCTACCTGCTGACCTGGATGGCCGAGCGCAAGGGCCAGGTCTTCATCGTCGCCACCGCCAACCAGGTGCACGAGTTGCCACCAGAATTGTTGCGCAAGGGCCGCTTCGACGAGATCTTCTTCGTCGACCTGCCCGGCCCCGATGCGCGCGTGGACGTGCTGCGCCTGCACCTGTCGCGACGCAAGCTGGTGGCGGACGATTTCGCGTTGCCGGCACTGGCGGCGGCGGCGAACGGTTTTTCCGGCGCCGAGATCGAACAAGCCATCGTCGCCGCGCTGTACACGGCGCATGCGGAAAAGAAAGCGCTGGATACCGACCTGCTGATGCAGGAGATCCGCAACACCCGTCCGTTGTCGGTGATGATGGCCGAACAGGTGGCGGCGCTGCGCGCCTGGGCCAGCGAGCGCACGGTACCGGCCGACTGAACGCACCAGGAGATCTGAGGCTTTTGTAGGAGCGACGCAAGTCGCGATGCCTTTGCGAACAAGCAAGGGCCTCGCGAATCACGTCGCTCCCACATCGCATCTCGCCTCAGTTCGTGTTCGGCGCCTGCCAATCGGCGGGTGGCGTGAGTGCGATACCACGTTCGCTCAGGATCGCTTCGCTCATCTGCCTTTCGCTGTTGATGCCGGGGCTGCGCAACAGCCGCAGCATACTGGTGACATCATCGCGCAGGGCCTGCGAGTCGGCACCCGACAGGTAGCGCTGGTGCAATTGCCAGTCCATGTCGCGCTTGAGTGCCTGCGCCTGGGCTTGCTCCTCGGCGGAGCTGGCGGTGCGCTTGAGCATGGCGATGCCGATGCCCTGCGCGATGAGGACATCCGATTCGTTGGCCAGTACCGCGGCGACATGCCGGCAGTCCGCAGGACGGCGAACGACCGCGTGCAGTGTCTGGTCGCGGCAGGCATTCACGACATCCTGGAAAGCAGGGATTCCATAAGCGGCCCAAAGCGAGAACGCATTGAGCGCCGCGCGCGCCTCGTCGGTGTCACCGACCTCGCGATAACCCTCGCCGATCTCCGTGCGGTTCATAGGCACGCGCTGGAACACCTCCATCATGAATCGGATTTGCTCGTAACTGCGGCTGTCATAGCGCGTAGTGGAACGCGCGGCTTCCAGCGTTTTATCCGGCGTCTGTCCGATCCACAGAATCGGCGCCAGGTTGTCGGGCTCCAGCTTCTTCCAGCGTTCGGATGCGGCTGCGACCACGGCCTTGTCGGCGCTGGAAATACCCGCCTGCAACGCCAGCGAAAGCGCCAGTGGATCATCCGAGCGAGCCAGCTCGGGAAGCAGGAGATGGACGCCGGCGACCTGCGCCGGCCTGATCGGCGAGGCCGACGGATTGTCGGCGATCCGGTTCAGGATATGGGCCTGGAGCACACGCAACTGGGCGGCCAATGCGCGGTCGCGTAACTGTGTGCTTTCCTCCAGCGTTGCGACTACGCGCGGCCAGTAATCATCGGATGAAGGCTTCGCGCTGGGCACGATATCGGTGTCTGCCTGTGCCACGGCCGAGCGCAAAGGCAACGCAGCCAATGCGGACCACAGCAACAGCCCGACCCATGGCGCAATCCATTTTCTGTCCATCGCTTCCCCTTGCCCTGTCCATTCCGTCGGGAGGACAAATTCCCACACCTTGCCGCGCTTATCAATGCACGAGTCGATGCAGCACCCACACCCACGCCGGCAACGTCACCAGCGACAGCAGTATCCCGTAGCCCACCAATGCTGCCGCCAGTCGCGGCGCCAGGTTGTGGGCGATGGCCAGCGCGCCGGCGGTGATCATGGTCGGCATGGCCGATTCCAGCACGTTGACCTGCAGCATCGCGCCGTCCATGCCGAACAGCAGGCCCAGCGGCAAGGCGAGTGCCGGCATCAGCACCAGTTTCAGCAGCAGGCCGATCGCCAGCGGCTTCACTTCGTCGCGCGGCAGTTTCAACTGGATCGACAATCCCACCGCCAGCATCACCAGCGGCAGCAGCGCGTCGGCGAGCCTCTGCAGCGCCGCGGCGATCCATGCGGGCGGCTGTTCCGGCATTACCGTCAGGCCCAGCAACAGTGCCCATACCGGCGGGAATTTCAGGATACGCGACAGTATCTGCGTCGCCGTGGGCGGCGCATCGCCACCGTACTTCGCCAGCACGTACAGGCCGAAGGTGGACAGCAGCACGAAGGTGCCGAACTGGTCGTAGACCACCGCATACGGCAATGCGCTTTCGCCGAGCAGGGCGCGCACCATCGGATAGCCGATGAAGCTGGTGTTGCCCAGGGCCACGCACAGCAACAGCACCGCGCGCTCGTCGCGACGGAAAGCGAATAGCCGGGTGGCCAGCGCGACCAGGGTCACGGTCGCCAGCGCCAGCAGCCACGGGGTGGCGATCATTCCCGCCAGCGAAACGTCCACGTGCAGGCGTGGCACATAGATCAATATCGCCGCCGGCAGGCAGACGTAGAGCACGACGAGGTTGAGGGTTTCGGCGGCGTTGGCCGGCAACGCACGCAGGCGCGCGAAGACCATGCCCAGGGCGAGCATGCTCAGGATCAGGGCGAATGCGTCGAAGGCCATCGGTCAGGTATTCATTGAATGTAGGAGCGGGCCCTGCCCGCGATGCTTCTGCG
>JBOHXX010000363.1:0-2752 GCA_050737675.1 Pseudoxanthomonas sp. | reverse complement strand
CCCCTGCTTCGCAAGGGAGGGAGCATAAGCGGCGCCCTCGCTCAATCAACAACACTTTCATATCCGGCGTGCAAGCATATGGAATGAACTGCGCGCACAATCCCGCGCATACCCGCGGCCGGACGGAATGGAGCCTTCGATGAAATCCAGGAACAACGGCAAGCCCGACAACGATGACGACCAGCCGCGGCTGGCGGTGCTGATCGACGCGGACAACGCGCAGCCTTCGGTGATCGAGGGCTTGTTGGCCGAGGTGGCCAAGTACGGCGTGGCCAGCGTCAAGCGAATTTACGGCGACTTCACCAGCCCGCGCATGACCCAGTGGAAGGCGGCGCTGCTCCGGCATTCGATCAGCCCGGCGCAGCAGTTCGCCTACACCAGCGGCAAGAACGCCACCGACAGTTCGATGATCATCGACGCCATGGACCTGCTGTACACGCGGCGCTTCGACGGCTTCTGCCTGGTCTCCAGTGACAGCGACTTCACCCGTCTCGCGCAGCGGGTACGCGAGGAAGGCCTGACCGTGTATGGCTTCGGCGAAAAGAAGACCCCGGATCCCTTCGTCCGCGCCTGCGACAAGTTCATCTATACCGAAGTGCTGCGCACTGCGCCGGTGGTGAGCGAAGCAGTCAAACCCGTTCCTGTGAAACCGGCGAAGAAGGCCGCCAAGACGGTTGCACCGAAACCGGTACCGCTCTCCGCACCCGTCGCCACACCGGCCGTTGAAAGCAAGGACAAGGGCGTCGAGCGCCTGCCACTCGAATTGATCCGCCAGGCCATCGAGGAAGCCTCCGACGACCAGGGCTGGGCCTTCCTCGGCAGCGTCGGTAGCTATCTCAACAAGATCCAGCCGGATTTCGATCCGCGCCTGTATGGGCACAAGAAGCTCAGTGACCTGCTCAAGCACCAGTCCAGGCACTTCGCCATCGAGGAGCGCGCGGTCGCCGGTGGCGGCAACAAGATGATCTATATCCGTTCGCTCGGTTGAGCGCGATGGCGATGGCTATCGACAAACCATATTCACCGTCGTGCGAACGCAATCGCGATCCGATCCTCGAGGTATTGCGGGTCCATTTAAGCGAAGCGCGCAGCGTGCTCGAGATCGGCAGCGGCACCGGCCAGCACGCGATGCATTTCGCAGCGGCGATGCCGTGGTTGCAATGGCAGTGTTCGGATCGCGCAGAACACCTGCCGGGCATCGGTGCGTGGCTGGACGAGGCGGGGTTGCCGAATACGCCGGCGCCGGTCGAACTCGACGTGGCGCATGGTTCATGGCCGCCTACGGACTTCGACGCGGTGTTCACCGCCAACACTCTGCATATCATGGGGTGGGAGGAAGTGGAGGCGTTGTTTGTCGATCTGGGCGAGAGGCTGGCGTTTGCGCCTGTCGCGGCGACTTTCTTCACCCTGGCGGTGTACGGTCCATTCAACTACGGCGGCGATTTCACCAGCGACAGTAATCGCGATTTCGACTTGTCATTGCGGACACGCGATCCGCGCATGGGCATCCGCGATTTCGAGGCGGTGGATGCGCTGGCGCGGGCAATCGGCTTGCGACTGGTTGCCGACGTCGCGATGCCGGCGAACAACCGCACGCTGGTGTGGACGAGGTGAGGTTACAGGCTCTTGTGGGAGCGACGTAAGTCGCGAGCTGTTGCCGATGGGCCTGATCGAAACCCGACCAAGAGCTCGCGACTTACGTCGCTCCCACAGGATGTGGCTTAGCGCGTGCGCTTCCCCTGCATCCTCGACTCCTCGTGCGCGAACTCGCGCTCGACGATCGGCACCAGCGCCGCGGTGAAGCGATCGGCTTCCGTGGCCGACAGGTGCGACCATTCCGGCTGGTAGTAGCCCTGTAGTTGCGGGTAGTTCTCGAAATGGATGCCAGGCGCACCGGTAGCCTGCAGCAGCCGATCCCAGGTCTGCGCACGGGGCATGCCGTGCTGCTCTCCTTCATATAGCGGCCCCGCGCTCGGCGGACGCACGAACACCACCTCCACGCCACGCGCACGCAGTTTCCCCACGGCCACCACCGCCCGTTGGATCTGTGCTTCGAAGACTGCTTGCGCCTTGGCCGGCGTGTCCATGTGCGGCGGCGGTTTGCTGAAGCGTGCGATCCAGCCTTCGCGCACCATGGCCCGATAGCCCGCATCCGTCTCGAGCTTGTGCCACATGCGGGTGTCGCGATCCGGACCCTGGGTCGACAGCTTGCGCACATCGGGTATTTCATGGACACCCGGGCGCGCCGGCCAGGGCTGGCGCTTGACCACGGCGGCAAGGGCGAAATCGGGTTCATAGAAGGCGAAGTACGGCTCGAGCAGGTGTTGCGACAACCAGTGCCCACTGCGCTGTGAGGGGCCCTGGTCGTGGTAGTACCCGATCACGTCGCCACGCATGGCGAAGCCGCTGAAGAACAGTCCGGGCGTCACTCCGACCAGCAGCCGGCCGGTGAAATCAGGATCGGCGGCGAGGTCCTCGAGGATGGGCACTGGTGAAGTGCCTTCCAGCGCGAGCTGGATCGGGCGCTCGCCGGTGGCTTCTTCCCACACCGGCAACTGCACGTCGAACAGCACCCGCGACGAGCCGATCAGCACGGTCGCGTCGCCTTCGCCGGCGTCGAGGCGACGCCGTTCCTGCGCCCACGCGCCATTGCTGTTGCGGTAGCTGGGCGTCGCGCCGAACACGCGCCAATATCCTTCCCACGCACCGAGCAGCAACACGAACAATACCGTCGCGCCGAGCAGGATCTTTC
>JBOHXX010000362.1:0-2756 GCA_050737675.1 Pseudoxanthomonas sp. | reverse complement strand
GCCGACGAGTACATCGAATGGTCGGCGCTGGATGCTCCCGGCAGCAAGGTCTCGATCCCGGCGGTGATCATCACCCGGAGCATGGCCGACAAGCTGTTCCCGGGGCAGAGCGCCATCGGCAAGAGTTTCTACAGTTGGGGCGAAAACGCCATCCGCGTGGTCGGCGTGGTCGATCACCTGGTGCGCCCCAGCGACCAGGGCGGCGCGGTGGCCCACGAGTATTCGATGGTCTTCCCGATCCATGTCCCCTTCTCGCTGGGCGGAAACTACCTGCTGCGCACCGACCCGGAACGCCGCGACGAAGTGCTGAAGGCCGCGGTGGCCGCACTGGAAAAGAACAGTCCCAACCGCATCATCCTGGAAGACAACACCAAGACCATGCAGGAGCTGCGCGCGCAGTACTACCGCCAGGACAGCGTCATGGTCTGGATGCTGATCGCGGTGATCATCGCCCTGCTGGTGGTGACCGCGCTGGGCATCGTCGGCCTGGCCAGCTTCTGGGTGCAGCAGCGGACCAAGCAGATCGGCGTGCGCCGCGCGCTGGGCGCGACCCGCGGGCAGATCCTGCGCTACTTCCAGACCGAGAACTTCCTGCTGGCCACCATCGGCATCGTGCTGGGCATGCTGCTGGCCTATGCCATCAACCAGTTGCTGATGGGCAAGTACGAGCTGCCGCGCCTGCCGTTGTACTACCTGCCGGTCGGAGCGGTGCTGCTGTGGCTGCTGGGCCAGATCGCGGTGTACGGACCAGCACGCAAGGCCGCCTCGGTGCCGCCGGCGGTGGCCACGCGCAGCGCGTGAGCCAAAGCTTCATCGCGGGAGGAACCGCGGCCCGGCCGCCAAGGACTCAAGGCCTTGGGGGCAAAGTCCCTCCCGCATTTTTTGATTTTTCGGGGTTCATGCTTCGCTGCTTATAGTCACCCCTCCCCGATCCGGAGCAGCCATGGCCATGAACAGGTTCCGCCATTTTCCGCTGGCGCTCGCCCTCGCCGTCCTGCTGCCGTGCGTCGCCTCGCAAGCGCAGGAAAAGCAGGCGGTGCCCGACAGCGGAGTGTTCGTGTCCGAAGGAACACTGGATACCTACGTCGGCACCTATGTCACCCCCGCGGGCTTCGAGATCAAGGTATGGCGCGAAGGCGAACAACTGGTGCTGCAGGCGACCGGGCAGGCTGCATGGCCATTGCAGGGCATCTCGGAAACCGTGTTCCGGGTGCAGGCGATGGACGCCAAGGTCACCTTCGGCGCCAACGCGGCAGGCGATGTGGACCAGCTGGTCCTGCTGATGGACGGTCGCGAGACCAAGGCCATACGAAAATAAACCCCACCAACGCAACCGAGTCGCAGCGACCATGAAGAAATCGGATTTCCTGTTCGTCCTGCTGCTTGCATTCGCGGCCTCTCCAGCGCTCGCCGACTCCGCATCGCCGCAGGCGCAGGATCAATTGACCCACGAGATTTCAGCGCTCGACACCACCGTGTTCGATGCCTTCAACCATTGCAGCGATCCGGCGCGATTGCAGGAACATGCCAGCTATTTCGCACCCGATGTCGAGTTCTACCATGACACCGGCGGCGTCACCTGGACGCGCGACGCGATGATCGCGAATACGAAGAAGTATGTCTGCGGCCACTTCACCCGCGAACTGGTCCCGGGCAGCATGAAGGTCTACCCGATCAAGGATTTCGGCGCCCTCTCGCAAGGCGTGCACCGCTTCTGCCAGATCGACAGTGGCAAGTGCGAAGGCCTGGCCGATTTCACCATCGTCTGGCGCAAGCAGGACGGCCAATGGCAGATCACCCGCGTGCTCAGCTACGGCCACCGCGCGGCGGCCGACGCGCAATAAACGCTACGATGCGCGCCACGGACCGACCCCGCCGACCAGACTGATTTCCCCCGCATGCCCAACCTGCTGATCATCGACGACAACCCCGCGGTGGCCACCGCGCTGGAAGTGCTGTTCTCGCTGCACGACATCGCCACCCTGCACGCGCAGACGCCCGAGGCCGGACTGGCGATGCTGCAAGGCGAAGCGGTGGACCTGGTGATCCAGGACATGAACTTCACCGCCGACACCACTTCCGGCGACGAGGGCGTGGCCCTGTTCGCCGAGATCCGCGCGCGCCACCCCGACCTGCCGGTGATCCTGCTGACCGCATGGACCCACCTGAGCAGCGCGGTGGAACTGGTCAAGGCCGGCGCCGCCGATTACATGGCCAAACCCTGGGACGACCGCAAGCTGCTGGCCACGGTCAACAACCTGCTGGAACTGGCCGAGGCGCGCAGCGAACTGGACCGGCGCCGTAGCCGCGAGCGTGCCCGCCAGGCGCAACTGGCGGACAAGTACGACCTGCGCGGCGTGGTCTTCGACGATCCGGCCAGCGAACGGGTGATCGCGCTGGCCTGCCAGGTCGCGCGCTCGGACCTGCCGGTGCTGATCACCGGCCCCAACGGCAGCGGCAAGGAAAAAATCGCCGAGATCGTGCAGGCCAATTCCTCGGTCCGCAACGGCGCGTTCGTGACCTTGAACTGCGGCGCATTGCCATCGGAACTGATCGAAGCCGAATTGTTCGGCGCCGACGCCGGTGCCTATACCGGCGCCAACAAAGCCCGCGAAGGCAAGTTCGAGGCGGCCGATGGCGGCACGCTGTTCCTCGACGAGATCGGCAACCTGCCGTTGGCCGGGCAGATGAAGTTGCTGCGCGTGCTGGAAACCGGACGCTTCGAACGCCTCGGTTCCAATCGCGAACGCCAGGTC
>JBOHXX010000361.1:0-2763 GCA_050737675.1 Pseudoxanthomonas sp. | reverse complement strand
CGGCAACCCCAAGGTCTTCATCACCGAGAACGGCGCCGCCTTCTTCGACCCGCCCAAGTCCGAGAACGGCCGCGTGCGCGATCCCTTGCGCCTCAGCTACTTGCGCCAGCATCTGCGCGCGGTGCACGCCGCCATCGAGGCCGGATGCGACATCGGCGGCTACTTCGTCTGGTCGCTGCTGGACAACCTGGAGTGGTCGCTGGGCTATTCCAAACGGTTCGGTATTGTCCACGTGGACTTCGAAACCCAGACCCGCACGCCGAAGGACAGCGCACGTTACTATGCGAAGGTTGTCGCCAGTCACGGGGCGGCATTGACCAACGAGGACGACTGAGCCGAATGCTGCGGAATACTCTTTGTAACCATCGCTTGAAGTACTCCGCATGACCGGCTCCGTTACCGCCTCGGCCGCGCGCGTGCTGCTCGCCGACATCGGCGGCACCAATGCACGTTTCGCGTTGGCCGACACGTCGCTGGAAACCCCGTTGATCGTCGACAGCATCGGCGAATACGCGGTAGCGGATTTCCCCTCGCTCGCAGATGCCGCCCGGCACTACCTCGACCAGACCGGCGCGACCGCGCAGAACGGAGTGTTCGCCGTCGCCGGCCGCGTGGATGGCGACGAGGCCCGCATCACCAACCACCCCTGGGTCATCTCGTTGTCGCGCACGCGCAGTGCACTGGGTTTCGATGGACTCAGGTTGGTCAACGATTTCGCCGCGCAGGCGATGGCGGTGTCGTTGCTTACAGCGGCCGACGTGGTTGCGATCGGTGGCGCCAGCTGGTCGCCCGCCGCTGTTTCCGAGGACAGTCTTTCCGAGAACCGGACCTATGCGGTCATCGGTCCCGGCACGGGCCTGGGCGTGGGTGGATTGCTGGTCCGCGACGGCCGTCGTTATGCGCTTGAAACCGAAGGCGGCCACGTCAGCTTCCCGCCGGGCACGCCGGAGGAAATCGAGATACTGCAGAAACTCTCCGCACAGTTCGGCCGCGTGTCCAACGAACGCCTGATCTGCGGCCCCGGCCTGGTCAACCTGCATCGCGCCCTGAGCGAGATCGCGGGCGAAGACCCGGGTCCGATGCAACCTGCCGATGTCACTGCGCGCGCCGCCGCCGGCGACCCACGCTGCATGCGCACACTGGATGTGTTCTGTGCGGTGTTCGGCGCCATCGCCGGTGACCTGGTGCTCAGCGCCGGCGCCTGGGATGGCGTGTTCCTCACCGGCGGCCTGGCGCCCAAGCTGCTGTCGTCGCTGCAGCATTCCGGCTTCCGCCAGCGCTTCGAACACAAGGGCCGTTTTTCGCCGGCCATGGCCCGCGTGCCTACGCTGGTCGTGGTCCATCCGCGTCCGGGGTTGCTCGGCGCAGCGGCGTTTGCCGTGGAAAGCTTCAATACGAAGTGACCCGGGATCATCGGTCGCGTTGGCAGCCTTAAATTGGTATTCGACTGGCATCTGATATTTTCACGAGCCAAACCGATAAAAACGACTAAGATGGCTGCGGCAAAGATCCGGAGCGAAAGGGTTCGGATAATTGGTATTTACCTGGTATCTCGCGATGGTTATCCACCGCGCAGCCGCTGGCCTGCCGATCGCCCGCACTGGTCGCTCCCTGCCCTTTCCCGCAGACCCAGCCTTCCGCCATGACCCTGCACCCCCGCCTCCACGAAATCACCGAACGCATCCGTCAGCGCAGCGCCGACTCGCGCCGCGCCTACCTGGAAGGCATTGAAGTCGCGCGCCGCGATAGTCCCAACCGCACCCGCCTGAGCTGCGGCAACCTGGCCCACGCATTCGCCGCATCGGGCACGACCGACAAGGGCCGGCTGCGCGCCGACATCACCCCCAACCTGGGCATCATCAATGCCTACAACGACATGCTCTCGGCACACCAGCCGTTCGAGCACTATCCGGAAATCGTCCGCCAGATCGCGCGCGAACTCGGCGCCACCGCGCAGGTCGCCGGCGGCGTGCCGGCGATGTGCGACGGCGTCACCCAGGGGCGCCCGGGCATGGAGCTGTCGCTGTTCTCGCGCGACAACATCGCCCAGGCCACCGCGATTTCGCTCAGCCACGACATGTTCGACGCCGCGCTATACCTCGGCGTGTGCGACAAGATCGTGCCGGGACTGCTGATCGGCGCCCTCGCCTTCGGCCACCTGCCGGCGATGTTCGTACCCGCCGGACCGATGACGCCCGGCATTCCCAATAAACAGAAAGCCGAAGTGCGCGAACGCTATGCCGCCGGCGAAGCCACGCGCGAGGAACTGCTGGAAGTGGAAGCCGCTTCCTACCACGCCGCCGGCACCTGCACCTTCTACGGCACCGCCAATTCCAACCAGGTACTGCTGGAAGCGATGGGCCTGCAGCTGCCGGGCACTTCCTTCGTCAACCCCGGCACGCCGCTGCGCGATGCGCTGACCCGCGCCGCCACCGAGCGCGCGCTACGCATTACCGCGCTAGGCGACGACTATCGCCCGATCGGCCAGCTGATCGACGAACGCGCGATCGTCAACGCCATGGTCGCGTTGATGGCCACCGGCGGTTCCACCAACCACACCATCCACTGGATCGCCGTGGCCCGCGCCGCCGGCATCATGCTGACCTGGGACGACATGGACGATCTTTCCCAGATCATCCCGCTGCTTGCCCGCGTGTATCCGAATGGCGGGGCCGACGTGAATCGTTTCGCCGCGGCCGGCGGCACCCAGTTCGTGTTCCGCGAACTGATCGATGCCGGCCTGATGCATGGCGACATCGCCAC
>JBOHXX010000360.1:0-2780 GCA_050737675.1 Pseudoxanthomonas sp. | reverse complement strand
GACCAAGAACCACTGCCGCGTGTTCTGGAGCAAGCCGCTGGACGGCGCGCACGATGCCGCGTTGCTGGCGCAATGGTCGAAGCTGGATGCGCCGCGGTCGATCCTCGAGGACCGCTTCACCAGTCGTCCCGGCGTGTTCGCCTGGGATCGGATCGATCCGGCGTCCGCACTGCTGGTCGAACACCTTCCCAACGATCTGGCTGGAAAAGGCGCCGACCTGGGCGCTGGTTACGGCTATCTTTCTGCCGAGATCCTTTCGCACAGCAGCAAGGTCGTGTCGCTGGACCTGTACGAAGCCGAGGCGCGCGCGCTGGATCTGGCGAAGCGCAATCTGGCTGCTTTCGAGACCAAGGCCAAGCTCGGCTACCGTTGGCACGATGTGACCATCGGCCTGCCGGAACAGTACGACTTCATCGTCAGCAATCCGCCTTTCCACACCCAGAGTCGTGCCGACCGTCCTGATGTCGGTCGCCGTTTCATTGCCGTGGCCGCCGAATCGTTGAAGCCGGGAGGTCGCTTGTTCCTGGTCGCGAATCGTCATCTGCCTTACGAAGCGGTGTTGAACGCCAGCTTCGGCCAGGTGCGTGTGGTCGGCGAGGGTGATGGCTTCAAGGTGATCGAAGCGATCAAGGCCGTGCCGTCGACGAGATCGGGCAAGTCGCCGCGATGAAACTGGTCAAGCACCTCGCCAACCTGGGTTACGGCAGCCGCAAGCAGGTCGCGCTGATGTTCCGCGAAGGACGCATCACCGATGCGCAGGGCGAGGTGATGTATGCCGACGACCCGCTCGATCACGACCGCACGCGTGTCGATGGCGAACCGCTCGATCCGGCGCAAGGCCTGCTGATCGTGCTGCACAAGCCGGTTGGCTACACCTGTTCCACCAAGGATCCGGGCCGCATCGTCTACGACCTGCTGCCCCCGCGTTACCGCTTGCGTTCGCCATTGCTGTCCACGGTGGGTCGGCTGGATCGTGACACCAGTGGGTTGCTGCTGTTCACCGATGATGGCGCGTTGCTGCACCGGATCTCCTCGCCGAAATCGAAGCTGTCCAAGGTCTATGAAGCGACCCTTGCCAACGATTTGCGAGGTGATGAAGTGGAAGTCTTCGCCAGCGGAACGTTGATGCTGGAATCGGAACAGACGCCGTTGTTGCCGGCGGGCCTGGAGGTCATCGATTCGCGCCATGTGCGCCTGACCCTGCACGAAGGCCGCTACCACCAGGTGCGGCGCATGTTCGCGGCGGTCGGCAACCATGTCGAGGCATTGCATCGCAGCCGGATCGGCGGACTGGGCCTGTCTGGCTTGCCGGCGGGCGAATGGCGGATTCTGGGCGACGACGATCGGGCGAGATTGTTCAACGCATGACTCCCCGCGCGGTGATCTTCGACATGGACGGCCTGCTGATCGACAGCGAACGGGTCATCCTTGAATGCTGGCGCAGCGTGGCCGCGGAGCAAGCGCTGCCGCTGGGTGGCGAACTCTGGTTGTCGATGGTGGGCATGCACGACGCAGCCTGCACGGAGTTGCTGGTCCGCCTGCTGGGGCCGGTGAAAGCGGAGCGACTGAGCATCGACTGCAAGAACCGCTACGACCTGCTGGTGGAACAGGGCTTGCCGCTGAAGGACGGTGCGATCGAATTGCTGCAGGAGCTTTCCACGCGCGGTGTGCCACTCGCCATCGCTACCTCGACCCGACGCGAGCGCGCCCTGATCAAGCTGGCGCGTTGCGGGATCGAGCATTATTTCGCTGCAATTGCGACCAGTAGCGACGTGGTCCATCCCAAGCCTGCAGCGGATATCTATCTGCTTGCCGCGAGCCGGTTGGGCGTGCCGCCGAAAAATTGCACGGCCCTCGAGGATTCGGAGATGGGTGTGCGTGCGGCCGCGGCGGCCGGCATGGCCGTGATCCAGGTGCCGGACCTGGTGCCGGCGTCGGAACTCACGTGGTCGCTGGCGCAGGTGGTGACCTCGCTGCACGAGGTGCGCCCTTTGCTGCGACTGTAGGAGCGACGCGAGTCGCGAAGTCCGTAACCTCAAACCGTGCGGCCTTCGCGACTCGCGTTGCTCCTATATGTGGTGTTCGTCGGGGATCAGGATGTGGCGAAGAGTTTTCGCCAGCCTTCCACGCCCAGTCGGTCCAGGGTTTCCACATTACGGTCGACAATGGAATCCGCTTCCGGGAACGCTTCGACCGCGCGGCTGACGCTGTCTTCGCGCAGCAGGTGCAGGGTCGGGTAGGGCGAGCGGTTGCTGTAATTGCCGATGTCGTCGGGCGCGGTGCCGGCGAACTGGTAGGCCGGATGGAAGCTGGCGACCTGCAGCACGCCTTCCAGGTCCAGCGCTTCGACTGCGGCGTCGGCGTTGTCGAGGAAATCGTTGTAGTCGAGGAAATCCTGCAGCACCTCGGGGTGCACGATCAGGGTGGTGTCGATTTCTTCCGCGGGCGTGTCGCGCAGCAACAGCAGCTCTTCGGCCAGTTGTTCCAGCAAGGCTTCCGGCGTACTCGCATCGCTGAGCACGAAGCGCACCTGCTGCTTCACATACACGGCCTTGGCGAACGGGCACAGGTTCAGGCCGATTACCGCGCGTTCCAGCCATAGCCGGGTGGCGGCAATCGGATCGAACATGGGGACTTCAATCACGGAAGTTGTCGAACTGCAGCGGTAATTCGAAATCGCCCTTCTTCAGCAGCGCCATCGTGTCCTGCAGGTCGTCGCGCTTCTTGCCATTGACCCGCAGCTTGTCGCCGTTGATCTGGGTGTCGACCTTGAGCTTGGC
>JBOHXX010000359.1:0-2800 GCA_050737675.1 Pseudoxanthomonas sp. | reverse complement strand
CTCTTGATCCTGATTCTTCGCGCAAAGCATCCGGGCAAGCTCGGACCTGCAAGACACGGGCTTGCATAGAACATAGGGCGGGCTCAAGCCCGCCGCATGTGGCGATGACGATTCCATCCGGCGGGCCGGGGCCCGCCCCATGCTTCGCAATGGCCCGTTCCCAATGGGCCTTGCGTACCTGACAGGAAGTCTGCGCATCCTGCGCGCCATCCCTGCCACTGGAGATTCCGATGCGTCCTGCCGTCCATCCGCTTGTGCTGGCCCTGTTGCTGGCGTCGCCCTTCGCCGTGTCGACTGTCCACGCTGCCGACGCGGCAGCCGCCACTGCCGAAACAGCGGCGGACACGCCTTCGAAGACGCCGCGTGGCACCACCTTCATCCTGCCCGGCGGCTGGACCCAGCGCGTGCAGGGCAATGCCGTGCTGGTCATGCCGCCCGAGGGCGACGGCTCGCGCCTGGCCATCGTCGATGCCAAGGCGGCCACGGCCGACGAGGCGGTGGCCGAGGCCTGGGCGATCCTCGGCATGACTCCGAAATTCCTGGTGGCTTCCGACGCCGCGCCCAAGGATGGCTGGGAAGCCCGACGCTTCTACGACTACGACGTCGCCGCGAATGCCAAACGCGCCGTCGGCGCCAGCGCCTACCGCAAGGGCACGACCTGGACCGCCGTGGTGGTCGACGTGGACCAGGCCATCGCCGAAAAACGCAGCTCGCAATTCGGCAAGATTTCCCAGCGCCTGCAGCCGGCCGGCTACACCCGCGAGACCTTCGCCGGGCGCACGGCGCACAAGCTTGACGATGCACGCCTGCAGCAGGTCGCCGCTTTCGTCGAGCAGATGCGCCAGGAATTCGACGTGCCCGGCGTGGCCATCGGCATCGTCCAGGACGGCAAGGTGGTGATGTCGCAGGGCTTCGGCGTGCGCCAGTTGGGCAAGCCCGACAAGGTCGACGGCGACACCCGCTTCATGATCGCCTCCAACACCAAGGCGCTGACCACGCTGATGCTGGCCAAGCTGGTGGATGCCGGCAAGCTGGACTGGAACGCGCGCGCCGAGGACGTCTATCCGACCTTCAAGCTGGGCGATGCCGCGACCACCGACAAGGTGCTGGTCAAGCACCTGATCTGCGCTTGCACCGGCGTGCCGCGCCAGGACTACGAGTGGCTGTTCGAGGGCGAGAAGCAGACGCCGGAAAAAGTCATGGCCACGCTGGGCACGATGCAGCCGACCAGCGGCTTCGGCGAACTGTTCCAGTATTCCAACCCGATGGCGGCCGCGGCGGGCTACATCGGCGGCCAGGTCGCCTATCCCGGCACTGAATTGGGCGCGGGTTACGACCAGGCCATGCAGGCGCTGGTGTTCGATCCGCTGGGCATGCACGACACCACTTTCGATTATGCCAAGGCGCAGACCGGCGACTATGCCGCGCCGCACGGCTACGACATCGACCACAGGGTGGAAGTCATGGGCATGGGCCTGAACGACACCATCGTCGCTTCGCGTCCGGCGGGCGCGGCGTGGAGTTCGGTCAACGACCTGCTCAAGTACGTGCAGATGGAGATCGACCACGGCCTGTTGCCCGACGGCAAACGCTATATCGGCGAGGCCGCGCTGCTGCAGCGGCGCGAACCGCAGATCGCGCTGGGCGTGGACCGCAACTACGCGATGGCGCTGATGGTGGACAAGAGCGACGGCACCACCGTGATCGACCACGGCGGCGACATGGGCGGCTTCCACTCCAA
Organism: Pseudoxanthomonas sp.; assembly: GCA_050737675.1. Lineage (GTDB taxonomy): Bacteria > Pseudomonadota > Gammaproteobacteria > Xanthomonadales > Xanthomonadaceae > Pseudoxanthomonas_A. The sequence goes on along the minus strand of JBOHXX010000359.1, from coordinate 1,059 downwards.
CATGATGTGGTGGCCCGGGCAGAAAGTCGGCGCGGTGATCCTGACCAATGCCGATGAAGGCGTGAATATGCGCGGCCCGCTCAAGCGCCGGCTGATGGAGCTGATGTTCGACGGCGAGCCGCAGGCCGAGGCCGTGGCGAAGGCGGGAGCCAAGGCCAACCGCGAGGGCTTCGAGGCCTTCCGCAAGCAGTTGCAGGTACCGGGCGACGCCAAGGCGCTGGCCGGGCTGGCGTCGCGCTACCACAACGATGCGCTGGGCGAGCTTGTTGTCGCGCGCAAGGACGACAAGGTGTCCTTCGATTTCGGCGCGTTCACTTCGGAGGTGGCGACCATGCCGCAACCGGACGGCAGCCTGGGCTTCGTCACCATCGACCCGCAGGCGCTCGGCTTCCTGTTCGTGCGCGCGGACAAGGACGGCGTGCGCAAGCTGATCGTGCGTGATGGGCAGCATGAGTACGCGTTCGACGAAGTGAAGTAGGGCGGTTCAACACGCTTCTTCCATCCTCCTCCCGGCTTTCGTCGGGAGGAGGGTCGATGAGGGGAATGCTTCTTTCGACACGATGAAAGCCGGCGACAGGGCCGAGCGACTGCCTGGAGGCCGCGGGTCCGGCGCTTTGGTGCTGCTACCATCCCCTGACGAAAATCAAGGGGAATCGCATGGGGATGCGTGGATTGACGGCGGCGGCATTGCTGCTGTGTGCAGTGCATGGCGCGCACGCGGCGGAACCGTCAGCGGCGGCAGCGCCGGCATTCAACGACGAAACCGCCGTTGCCGAAGTGAAGATCTCGACGGAGCGCGCCTACCGCGAGGCATTGGCGGCCAACAAGGCCGCGCAGGCCGCTGCGCCGACCGACGCTTCCCTGGCCGTGGCTCGCTGTCGCTTCATCAACAACTACACGGACGAGGAGTACGGCTATTTCGTCGACTCCGCGCCCGATGACCATGAAACCTGCCTCGAACAACTGAAGCTGCACTGGCAGAGCGCGCCATTGGCGCAGCTCCACCTTTTCGAGCAGGAATGGGGCGATGAGGCCATCCCCCAGGGCGAGGAGCTGATC
>JBOHXX010000358.1:0-2840 GCA_050737675.1 Pseudoxanthomonas sp. | reverse complement strand
CGCCGCACCCATCTGATGGCACCCCTCCCAAGCACTTCATCTTCCACCCGCCTCGCCGGCATTCGCTGGCGCTCGCAACCCTAGCGAGGAATCGCACCTTTGTCCGATAACACCCCTGAAGCCGGCGACGCCGGCGCTCCTGCCGAGAAGCGTGTGCGCAAACCGCGCGTCACCAAGGCCGCTCCCGCTTCCGAAGCACCTGCTCCTGGCACACCACCTCCGGCTCCCGCTGCGCCACCGGCGCCGCGACCCGACGCCCAGCCTGCCGCCGTGCAGGCGCAGCCCGCCTTGTCGCAACCCCAATCCCAAGGCGGCAACCCCCAGGACAGCGGACAGCGCGAGCAGAATCCGCAGCAAGGCAACCCCCAGGGTGGCCAGCAGCAGGAGGGCGAGCCGCGCGACAACAACCAGAACCAGAACCGCTTCCAGAACAACAACGGTGGCGGCAACAACAAACGCCGCGACCGTTTCCGCAACCGCCGCGACCGCGACCAGCAGCAACCGCGTGGGCGCAACGACGGCCTGCCCGCCGACAATGGCGCCAATGAAGTGTTCGTGCCGCGCGGCCCCGCGCCGGGCGTGCCGGAAGGCTTCCCGCAGTACTCGCTGAGCGACCTCAAGCGCATGCCGGCGCAGAAGCTGCTCGACATCGCCGACCAGCTGAGCATCCACGAAGGCGTGGCCCGCGCACGCAAGCAGGACGTGATCTTCGCCCTGCTGAAAGTGCTGACCCGCCATGGCGAAGGCGTCGCCGCCGACGGCGTGCTGGAAATCCTGCCGGACGGCTTCGGCTTCCTGCGCGCGGCCGAAGCCAGCTACCTGGCCGGCCCGGACGACACCTACATCTCGCCCAGCCAGATCCGCCGCTTCAACCTGCGCACCGGCGACCATCTCAGCGGCCGCATCCGCTTTCCCAAGGACGGCGAACGCTATTTCGCGCTGTCGGTGGTGGACACGATCAACGGCGAGCCGATCGAAGCCAGCAAGGGCAAGGTCCTGTTCGAGAACCTGACCGCGCTGTTCCCGCGCCGCCGCTTCACCCTGGAGCGCGGCAACGGTTCCAGCGAGGACATCTCGGGCCGGATCATGGATCTGATGGCGCCGCAGGGCAAAGGCCAGCGCGCACTGATCGTGTCGCCGCCGAAGGCCGGCAAGACCATCCTGATGCAGCAGATCGCCACCGCGATCACCACCAACCATCCCGACGTGCACATGATCGTGCTGCTGATCGACGAACGTCCGGAAGAAGTCACCGAAATGCAGCGCACGGTGCGCGGCGAAGTGATCAGCTCGACCTTCGACGAGCCGGCCGCGCGCCACGTGCAGGTCGCCGAGATGGTGATCGAGCGGGCCAAGCGACTGGTGGAACACAAGCGCGACGTGGTGATCCTGCTCGACTCGATCACCCGCCTGGCCCGTGCCTACAACAACGTGGTGCCCAGTTCCGGCAAGGTGCTCAGCGGCGGCGTCGATGCCAACGCGCTGCATCGCCCGAAGCGTTTCTTCGGTGCGGCACGTAACGTGGAAGAAGGCGGTTCGCTGACGATCATTGCGACGGCTCTTGTAGAGACCGGCAGCAAGATGGACGAGGTGATCTACGAGGAGTTCAAGGGCACCGGCAACAGCGAAGTGCACTTGAACCGTCGCATCGCCGAGAAGCGCGTCTACCCGGCCATCGACATCAACCGCTCCGGCACCCGCCGCGAGGACCTGCTGATCGAACCGGAACTGCTGCAGAGGATCTGGATCCTGCGCAAGCTGTTGCACCCGATGGACGAGATCGCGGCAATGGAATTCCTGCTGGACAAGATGAAGAACACCAAGTCCAACGACGAGTTCTTCAGTTCGATGAAGCGCTGATTCCAGCGACAGCTGTAAAAGTAAAACGCACCGCGATGCGGGGCGTTCTGCTTATCGGCACTGGAAATCGTCCGCGCCCACCGGTCCGCAGCCATCGCCCCAGCGACCGGTCTGCCGCCAGTAATCGACCACGCCGGCCTCGACCAGCAACTTCTTGAAGTCCGGGTGCGCACGCACGCCGGAATAGGGCGCATTCCAGAACGCGACGTACGGGAACTGGGCCATGGCGCCTTCCTTGAATCCCTTCTCGGCCTCCAGGGCCTTGCGCAGCGCAGCCACGGCCAGATCGGCGTCGCCCAGCGCGTCGGCCACATTGGCCCACATGAACGCAAATTTGATGCCGCCGCCGTAGGCCTCGTCCACGAGCGCCTTGCGCACGAGGGCGAGCATCGCCTCGCGGTCGCCCAGCGCCTTGCCCAGGTCGCGGAAAAACGGCGTGCCGACTTCCTTGTCCTGTTCGAGCATCCGGTGGTGCAGTTCGCGCAATTCCGCCAGCCCACCGGGCCGCTTGCCCGCGAGCTGGCGAATGAAAGCGACATAGGTCGGCTCCAGTTGGCTGCCTTGCAGTTTCAGGCTGCGCTGGTATTCCGCCTCGGCATCTTCGTAACGGCGCGCGGCGACATAGTCGTATTGCAAGTCGCGGGAAAGGAACAGCGCCATCGGCTCGATCGCGCGTACCTGCTCGACCAGTGCGATGGTTTCCTCCAGATGGCCCATGGCGTAGATCATGTAGGCGTAGTCCCAGACGCGTTCCTTGGTCGGTGAGCCTGAATCCGCGATCTGCTTCGCCAACGCGATGGCCTCGGCGCGCCTGCCCGCGAGCCACAGCGCGTTGGATCGGTCACGCTTGGCTACCCAGCTGTCCGGCGCGATGCGAGCGATGCGCTCGCGGACCTGCACTGCCTCGGTGCGCAACTGGTCGGCCTGGGCGCCACGCAATTCCTGGGCCATGGAATTCAGCGAACTGGCCAGCGCATCCC
>JBOHXX010000357.1:0-2845 GCA_050737675.1 Pseudoxanthomonas sp. | reverse complement strand
CCCATGGGGCGCTCCTACAAGGCATAGCCGGATTCCAGCGCATGTGCTCTTGCTTGCATGCCTCTCCACCTGTCCCGGCAGTACTGCAAGCGACAGCGCGACGCGCGGGAAACGCAATGTTCCACGACCCATCTGCGTCATCCGCATCGACGATAATTACCGCGCATGAATAACCCCACGTCGACGCAAGGTACTTCCTCTCCTGTTTCCCGATCGCTCTGGTCCGGCCGTGGCCTGGTGCTGGTCGGCATCGTGCTGTCCGCGTTCAACCTGCGCACCGCCGTCACCTCATTGACGCCCTTGCTCGACGAACTGGGCCGCATCTTCGGTTTCGGCGCGACCATGACCGGCGTGTTCGGGATGATGCCGACCGCTGCTTTCGCGCTGTTCGGCGCATTGACCCCGGGTATCGCGCACCGCATCGGCCTGGAACGCACCGCGCTGTTGTCCATGCTGCTGGCCACCGCCGGATTGCTGCTGCGTTCGGCCGCGGGCGGCACCACCGGCCTGCTGGTCGGCTCGGGAATCGCACTGGCGGGCATGGGCATCGGCAACATCGTGCTGCCGCCGCTGGTGAAACGCTATTTCGCCGACCGCGTGGGCACGGTGAGCACGCTGTACATCACCGTGCTGCAACTGGGCACCATCCTGCCCGCGCTGTTCGCGGTGCCGCTGGCGGCCGCGGCCAACTGGCAGGTATCGCTGGGTTCGTGGGCCTTGTTCGCGATCGTGGCGACGCTGCCATGGGCGACCTTGCTGGTCATCGAGCGCCGCCACACATCGCCGCTGGCGCAGGTCCACGACGGCGCGGTGACGCTCGACGACGAGGCGCCGGAGCTGGCCGAGCCAGCCCCGGGCGGCCGCATCTGGCGTTCGCCGGTCGCCTGGGGCATGGCCCTGATGTTCGGCATGACTTCGTTGATCACGTATTCGATGTTCACCTGGTTGCCGAAACTGCTGGTCGAAGCCGGCGGCAGCCCCGCGCTGGGCGGCGCGATGGTGGCGCTGTTCTCGACCCTGGGACTGATCTCGGCACTGACCATGCCCGCACTGGCGGTGAGGATGCGCAACCCGTTCCTGATCGTGCTGGGCTGTTTCGTGTTCTATGCGCTGGCGTTCGCCGGCCTGCTGCTGGCGCCGATGAAATGGCCGGTGCTGTGGGTGGCGCTGCTGGGCATGGGCCCCAGCACGTTCCCGCTGGCGCTGACTTTGATCAACCTGCGCACGCGCACACCCGGAGGTTCGGCCGCGCTGTCGGGCTTCATGCAGGGCGTCGGCTATTCGCTGTCGTGCCTGGGCCCGCTGCTGTTCGGCCTGTTGCACGAATACAGCCACGGCTGGGGCCTGCCCTTCGCCTTCCTCGGCCTGTGCGCGCTCGTCCTGCTGTTCGGCGGCTACCTGGCCAGCAAGCCACGCATGCTGGAAGACAGCTGGTAGCTACGGGAGAGGAGTGAGCGGAGAGGAGTGAGAAGTGAGTAGAAGCAGAGTTTCGGAGAGGCAAGACAGCAAGCCTTTCGCTCACTCCTCACTCCTCTCCGCTCACTCCTGCACCAAACATACCGGTCACGGCAGGTTGCGGGTCTGCCCCGTGCCGCGAACCACGAAACGTTCGACCGTCAGCGCTTCCAGCCCCATCGGGCCATAGGCGTGCAGGCGCGTGGTGGAAATGCCGATCTCCGCACCCAAGCCCAGTTCGCCGCCATCGGAGAAGCGCGATGACGCGTTCACCATCACCACCGCCGAACGCAGCGATTGCACGAACTTCTCAGCGCTGACCTCGTCGCGCGTTGCGATGACCTCGGTGTGGTCGGAACCATACTCGCGGATGTGGTTGATGGCTTCATCCAGGCTGTCGACCACGCGCACGGCAATAACCAGGTCGAGGAATTCTGCCGAATAATCCGCTTCCGTAGCCGGTCCTGCTCCGTCCATGAAGGAAACGCTGCGGGCATCGCCACGCAGCTCCACTCCGCGTTCCGACAACGCTCTGGCGGCCATCGGCAGGAAGTCCCCGGCGACATCGGCATGGACCAGCAGGGTTTCCAATGAGTTGCAGGCGCTGGGACGCGAAACCTTGCCATCGACCAGCAGGCGCAAGGCCAGGTCGAGGTCGGCGCTGGCGTCGACGAACAGGTGGCACACGCCCTTGTAGTGCTTGATCACCGGTACCCGCGCGTGCTCGGCAACGAAGCGGATCAAGCCTTCACCGCCGCGCGGGATGGCCAGGTCGACGATATCGGTGAGCTGCAGCAACTCCAGCATGGTCTCGCGACGCAGGTCTTCGACCAGGGTCAGGGCGGCTTCGGGCAATCCGGCCTCACGGAGGGCGCGTTTGAGGGAAGCGGCGATGGCGGTGTTCGAATGGATGGCTTCGGAACCGCCGCGCAGGATCACGCCGTTGCCTGCTTTCAGGCACAGCGCGGCGGCATCGGCGGTGACGTTGGGCCGGGCTTCGTAGATCATCGCGATCACGCCCAATGGAACACGCACACGCTGGATGTCGATGCCGTTGGGGCGCGTTTCGCGACGGGTGATGAGACCGACTGGATCCGGAAGTTCCGCGACTTCACGCAAGGCGCTGGCGATACCGGCAAGGCGCGATGGATCCAGCTTGAGGCGATCCAGCATCGCCCCAGCAGTGCCCTTGCCCTCGGCGGCCGCCATGTCCTTCGCGTTCGCTTCGAGGATCGCGTTGGCATCCGCTTCCAGGGAAGCCGCCATCGCCCGCAGCAACGCGTTCTTCGCTTCGGTGGAAAGTTGCGCGACCCGCTGCGCGGCGTCGCGGCATTGCAGGGCCTGCTGTTTGATATTGCTCATCGTTCCATTCCCAGAAGAGGTTCCCTGT
>JBOHXX010000356.1:0-2854 GCA_050737675.1 Pseudoxanthomonas sp. | reverse complement strand
TCCTCAAGCCCAATGGCCTGCTCAACGACCTGCTGATGAAGCTGCACCTGGTCAGCGAACCCCTGCAGATAATCAATACGCCGACCGCCGCCTACATCGGCATCGTCTACTGCTACCTGCCGTTCATGGTCCTGCCGCTGTACACCAACCTGGTCAAACACGATCACCGCCTGCTCGAGGCCGCGTACGACCTGGGCGCGAAGCCGTGGAAGGCGTTCTTCAAGATCACCCTGCCGCTGTCCAAGGCCGGGATCATCGCCGGTTGCATGCTGGTGATGATTCCCGCAGTCGGCGAATTCGTGATCCCCGAACTGCTGGGTGGCCCGGATACGCTGATGATCGGCCGCGTGCTGTGGAGCGAGTTCTTCAACAACCGCGATTGGCCGACCGCGTCAGCGGTGGCGATCGTGATGCTGTTGCTGTTGATGATCCCGATCCTGATCTTCAACCGCTTCCAGCAGCAGGAAATCGAAGGGAGGCTGACATGAGCAACTTCGCCAGGCGCTGGCCGACCTGGGTGATCCTGGGCCTGGGGTTCGCGTTCCTGTACCTGCCCATCCTGGTGCTGATGTTCTATTCGTTCAACGAGAACAAACTGGCGACGGTGTGGTCGGGTTTTTCGCTGAAGTGGTATGCAAAGTTGTTCCAGAACGACCAGATGCTCGGCGCCGCCTGGATCAGCATCAAGATCGCGTTCTGCACCGCGACCGCCGCGGTGGTCCTGGGCACGCTGGCGGCGCTGGTGATGACGCGGATGCGCCGATTCCCGGGCAAGACCCTGTTCGGCGCGTTGATCACCGCGCCACTGGTGATGCCCGAAGTGATCATGGGCCTGTCGATCCTGATGCTGTTCATGGCCATGCAGAACGTCCTGCACATCGAGAAGGGCCTGGTCGCGATCTGGATCGCGCACGTCACCTTCACCCTGGCCTTCGTCACCGTCGTGCTTTCCTCGCGCATGGCCGAGCTGGACAAGTCGCTGGAAGAAGCGGCGATGGACCTGGGCGCAAACCGGATCAAGGTGTTCTTCCTGATCACCCTGCCGATCATCGCCCCCGCCATCGTCTCGGGCTGGCTGCTGGCCTTCACCCTGTCGCTGGACGACGTGGTGGTGGCGAGCTTCGTCTCGGGGCCCAGTTCCACGACGCTGCCGATGGTCGTGTTCTCATCGGCGAGGCGCGGGCTTAATCCGCAGGTCAATGCGCTGGCCACGATCATGGTCCTGGTGGTGTCCATCGCGGCGTTCCTGGGCTGGTGGCTGATGAACCGCGAAGAGAAGCGGCGCCAGCGCGACATGCAGCTGGCGTTGCAGGACAACGGTTGACGCGTGAACCCGGAGCGGACCTGACGGCCGCTCCTTGCGACAGCGGAGACACCCGCATAACGGGGGCGGGTACAAACTCCGTACTTACCTGCGTGGAATCCCCATGACCTTCCAAACCATCAATCCCGCCAACGGGAAAGTCGAATACACGTTGGAGCTGATGGATGGCGCGGCGATCGAAGCCATCCTTGCCGCCTCCAAGGCTGCGTTCCCGGACTGGTCCGCGCGACCCCTGTCCGGGCGCGGCAATTTCCTGCGCGAGGTCGCGGCGCAGTTGCGTATCCGCCGCGACGACATCCAGAAGATGATGACCGCCGAGATGGGCAAGCTGCGCAAGGAGGCGCTGGCCGAAATCGACAAGTGCGCCGACGCCTGCGACTACTACGCCGAACACGCGGCCGGTTATCTCGAGGATCAACCAATCGCCACCGAAGCCAGCAACAGCTACGTACGCTTCGAGCCGATCGGCTGCGTGCTGGCGGTGATGCCATGGAATTTCCCGATCTGGCAGGTGTTCCGTTTCCTCGCCCCGGCATTGATGGCAGGCAACGTGGCAGTACTCAAGCACGCCAGCAACGTACCGCGTTGCGCCGACCTCATCGCCGAAGTACTGCGCGACGCCGGCATCCCGGCGGGCGTGTTCGCCGCCTTGCACATCGACAACGAACAGGCCGCCGACGTGCTGCGCGACCGACGCATCGCCGCTGTGACCCTGACCGGCAGTGAGCGGGCGGGGCGCTCGATCGCCGCCAATGCCGGCGACCAGTTGAAGAAGTGCGTGATGGAACTCGGTGGTAGCGATGCCTTCGTGGTGCTGGAGGACGCGAACCTGGACAAGACCGTGGCCGGGGCGGTGGCCTCGCGCTTTGGCAACGCCGGCCAGACATGCATCGCGGCCAAGCGTTTCATCGTGGTCGATGCGATAGCCGATGCCTTCGTGCAGCGTTTCGTCGAAGCAGCCTCGAAGCTGCAACTCGGCGACCCGCAGGACGAGGCCACCACGCTGGCGCCAATGGCGCGCCAGGACCTGCGCGACGAACTGCACAAGCAGGTCCTGTCCAGCATCGCCAAGGGTGCCAGGCCCTTGCTCGGTTGCGCACCCGATGCTTCGCATGCGGGTTATCCGGCTTCGATCCTCGATGCGGTGATGCCGGGCATGCCAGCCTACGATGAGGAACTGTTCGGACCGGTGGCCAGCATTCTCCGGGTGAGAGACGAAGCTGAAGCGGTGCGGGTCGCCAACGACACCACGTTCGGCCTGGGCGGCAGCGTCTGGACTGGCGATAGCGAGCGCGGCAACCGGGTGGCGCGGCAACTGCAATGTGGCGCGGCCTTCGTCAACGCGGTGGTCAAGAGCGATGCACGCCTGCCGTTCGGCGGGACCAAGCGTTCCGGTTTCGGCCGTGAACTGGCCGAGCACGGCATCCACGAATTCATGAACATTAAATCGGTCTACGTCGCCTGATCCAGCCCTTGTAGGAGCGCCCCATGGGCGCGAGCTTTTGACTCTTCCGCGACAGGTCGGAAGAG
>JBOHXX010000355.1:0-2872 GCA_050737675.1 Pseudoxanthomonas sp. | reverse complement strand
TGCCCATGGGGCGCTCCTACGTGGGGCGTGCCGCGCCGGTATAATTCGCGGCTTCCCAACCAACCGTCCGGAAACGCCCATGGGTCGTGGTCCCTCCATCGAAGGCCGCAAGAACGCCACCGACGCCAAGCGCGGCAAGATCTTCACCAAGATCATCCGCGAGATCAGCGTGGCCGCGCGCGCCGGCGGTGGCGACGCAACCAACAACGCACGCCTGCGCACCGCGGTCGACAAGGGCCTGTCGGCGAACATGTCCAAGGACGTGATCGAACGTGCCATCAAGAAAGCCACCGGCGAACTGGAAGGCGTCGAGTACGAAGAGATCCGTTACGAAGGCTATGCCCCCGGCGGCGTCGCGGTGATCGTCGACTGCCTGACCGACAACCGCGTGCGCACCGTGGCCGAAGTACGCCACGCCTTCGGCAAGTGCGGCGGCAACATGGGCGCGGAAGGCTCGGTTGCCTTCATGTTCCGCAAGCTTGGCGTGCTGAGTTATGACGCTGGTGCGGATGAGAATGCGATCACCGATGCCGCCATCGAAGCCGGCGCGGACGACGTGGTGGTGTATCCGGAGGACGGCGCCATCGACGTGCTGACTTCGCCCGATGCATTCCTGCCGGTGAAGGAAGCGATGGAAGCCGCGGGTCTCGCCCCCGGCCATGCCGAGATCACCATGCGCGCCGATAACGACATTGCGGTTGAAGGCGATGCCGCACTGCAGGTGGTGAAGCTGCTGGACATGCTGGAGGACCTGGACGACGTGCAGGCTGTCTATTCCAATGCCGATCTGGCTGCGCACGGGTGAAGTCGCTCGCGTCGCTCGCTGCAAAGAGTAGAGTCGGTCGCTGCGCGGCCTGCGAATAGTCAATAAACGGCGATGACCCCGGTAACCTCTTGCAGCGCACGCAGTGCGCCAATCCACAGGCCGCCTCGCGACCGGACTGGCCGCGCATGACCCGTATCCTCGGCATCGATCCCGGTTCCCAGCGCACCGGTGTCGGCATCATCGATATCGACGCGACGGGCAAGACCACCCACGTCCATCACGCGCCGCTGCTGCTGCTGGGCGAAGGCGATTTCGCCCAGCGCCTGAAGCGGCTCCTGCTGGGCCTGGGCGAGGTCATCGATACCTACCGGCCGGATGAAGTCGCCATCGAACAGGTGTTCATGGCCCGTAATCCCGATTCGGCATTGAAGCTGGGCCACGCGCGCGGCGCGGCGATCTGCGCGGTGGTGCTGCGCGACTTGCCGGTGCACGAATACGCGGCCAAGGAAGTGAAGTTGGCGGTGGTGGGCAAGGGCAGCGCGGACAAGGTGCAGATCCAGCACATGGTCGGGATCATGCTCAACCTCAAGGGCAAGCTGCAGGCCGACGCCGCCGATGCGCTGGCGGTGGCCATCACCCATGCGCATGTCCGCGCCACTGCGAATAGACTGGGCGTCAACGTGCGCGAAGCCTGGGGAAGGAAATAATGATCGGACGCCTGCGCGGGATCCTCGCCTACAAGCAACCGCCGTGGCTGGTGATCGACGTGGGTGGCGTGGGCTATGAGCTGGAAGCGCCGATGAGCACCTTCTACGACCTGCCCGACGTGGGCCGCGAGGTGATCCTGTTCACCCATCACGCGCAACGCGAGGACAGCGTGTCGCTGTACGGCTTCCTGCGCGAGAGCGAGCGCCGGTTGTTCCGCGACGTGCAAAAGGTCAGCGGCATCGGCGCCAAGATCGCGCTTGCGGTCCTGTCCGGCGTCAGCGTGGACGAGTTCGCGCGCCAGGTGCAGACCGGCGACATCGCCGCGCTCACCCGCATCCCCGGCATCGGCAAGAAGACCGCCGAGCGCATGGTAGTGGAGCTGCGCGATCGCGTGGTCGACCTGGGCAGCAACCCGCTGGGTTCGCCCAGCCTGCCCAACGATCCGCAGTCCGAGGCGACGATTGCTTTGCAGCAGCTCGGCTACAAGCCGGCCGAAGCCGTGCGCATGGCCCGCGAGGCGGTGGCGCCTGGCGATGACGCGGCGATGATCATTCGCAAGGCCTTGCAGTCGGCCTTGCGCTGAGCGCCTGGTTTTTTAGAGCCCTTCCTCACATCCCAGGCGTTACCCTCGCGCACCCATGAGCACCCCCCATTCCCCGCAGGCAAAGACTGGTCATTCCGGTGAACACGGTCATGGCAAGGCAGGCCTCGCCGCGCTGGTCGCGGGCGCGGTCGGCGTGGTGTTCGGCGACATCGGCACCAGCCCGCTGTACACCATCAAGGAAATGTTCCACCCGCACTTCGGCCTGAAGCCGACGCCGGACACCGTGCTGGGCCTGCTGTCGCTGGGCTTCTGGTCGCTGATCCTGATCGTGACCCTGAAGTACGTGATCGTGATCATGCGCGCCGACAACGATGGCGAAGGAGGGATCATGGCCCTGACCGCGCTGGCCCAGCGCAGCCTCAAGAAGGGATCGCGCCTGAGTTACGTGGTCGGCATCCTCGGCATCTTCGGGGCCTCGCTGTTCTTCGGCGACGGCATGATCACCCCGCCGATCACCGTGCTGGGCGCGGTGGAAGGCCTGGGCGTCATCTCTCCTGGACTGACCCGCTGGGTGGTGCCGATCAGCCTGGTGATCCTGGTCGTACTGTTCGCGTTCCAGCGTTTCGGCACGGCCAAGGTGGGCAAGATCTTCGGTCCGGTGATGATCACCTGGTTCGTGGTCCTCGCTGTCCTGGGCGCACACAACATCGCCGGTTTCCCAAGCGTGCTCACCGCACTCAATCCCTATTGGGCGCTGAAATTCTTCGTGACCCATGACTGGCACGCGTTGTTCATCCTCGGCGCGGTGGTCCTGACCGTGACCGGTGGCGAGGCGCTGTACGCGGACATGGGCC
>JBOHXX010000354.1:0-2887 GCA_050737675.1 Pseudoxanthomonas sp. | reverse complement strand
ACACGACGAGGGGTCATGACACAATCGCAGGTACATGGACGCCACCAGACCACTTGCCGATGAATCCCTCGATGCACTGGTCGAGCGCGGCCTGTCGCGCCTGCGCGCAAGCTCGCCGCAATCGGCCACGCTGCTCGACGGCACTGAGTTCATCGCACGTGTGTCGAAGGTGATCGTCGCCAGCGATTTCGCCCTGGAGACCCTGCGCAAACAACCCGAACTACTCGTGACGTTCGCGCGCGATGACGGCAAGACGCCGCTGCCACCGCCACAACTGGCGGCGGATGACCCCTCGTCGTGGCCCGAACAATTGCGCCGTTATCGCACCGGGGAATCCACGCGGCTGGTCTGGCGCGACGTGCTCGGCCTGGATGAGGTCGATGCTATCCTCGCCGGCAGCACGCGGCTGGCGGAAACCTGCCTGCAAACCGCACTCGAAGCACTGGAGGCTGAATTCGCCCGACGCCACGGCATCGTGCGCGCGGCGGACGGCTCGACGCAGCGCCTGGTGGTGTTCGGCCTGGGCAAGCTCGGTGGTGGCGAGCTGAATTTTTCTTCCGACATCGACCTGGTCTATGCCTATCCGCAAGGCGGCGAATCCGATGGCGCGCGCGTGCTGGCGGCGGAGGATTATTTCGCGCGCCTCGGCCAGCAACTGGCGAAATTGCTGGACGAGCCGACGGTGGACGGTTTTTGCCATCGCGTCGACCTGCGCCTGCGTCCGTTCGGCAATGCCGGACGGGTGGCGTTGTCCTTCGCCGGCATGGACCAGTATTTCCAGCGCGAAGGGCGCGACTGGGAGCGTTATGCGTGGTTGAAGGCGCGTGCGGTCGCCGGCGACATCGATGCCGGCGAACAGTGGCTGCAGAGCCTGCGCCCGTTCGTGTATCGCCGCTACCTGGATTTCACCGCGCTCGACGGCCTGCGCGACATGAAGGCGGCGATCGCCGCCGAGGTGGCGCGCCGCGAACTGGACGACGACATCAAGCGTGGTGCCGGTGGCATCCGCGAGATCGAATTCCTGGCCCAGGCCCTGCAACTGATCCATGGCGGGCGCGAGCAGCTTTTGCGCGAACGTCGTCTGCTGCCGGCGCTGCGCGCGTTGATGGAAACGCGGCGGATCTCGCGGGAAGATGGCGACGCGCTGGTCCACGCCTATCGTTTCCTGCGCAAGCTGGAGAATCGCCTGCAGATGCTGCGTGACGCGCAGACCCATGCGCTGCCCGAAGACGCGCTGGATCGCGCGCGCATCGCCCATGGGCTTGGTTATCCGCAGTGGGCGGCCTTGCGCGAGGCGCTGGAAATACAGCGTGCGCGCGTCGCCGCCGAATTCGGCGAACTGCTCGCGCCGCGCCAGCGCGAAACCGTGGCGGGCGCGTTGACCCAGTACTGGCGCGCCTTGCCCGGATCCGGCGAGGTCGAGGCGCTGGCGACCGCGGGATTCGCCGATCCCGGCAATGCCGACGCGTCGTTGCGCGATTTCGCCAATTCCAGCGGCGTGCTCGGTCTCTCCGATGGCGCGCGCACGCGCCTGGATCGGGTGTTGCCGGCGTTGCTCGAAGCCACGGTGCAATCGTCGCAGCCCGACGCGGCGCTGAAGCGCTTGCTGGTCCTGTTGCGCGCGATCCTGCGCCGGACCAGCTACCTGGCCTTGCTCGACGAGCAACCCAGCGCCTTGAACCGGCTGGTGGAAGTAGTGGCGCGCAGCGCGCTGCTGGCCGAGCGGCTGGCGCTGTATCCGCTGCTGCTGGATGAATTGCTGGATACGCGCGTCGGCGGACCGATGCCCGACCGCGCCGCGATGCGTGGCGAATGCGCGACGGTCCTGCAGGAAGACGATCCCGAGATCGCCCTGCGCATGCTCAACGAAATACGCCTGGCGTTGAGTTTCCGCATCGCCCTGGCGGCGCTGGACGGACGCCAGTCGGCGCGCGACAGCACCCGGCAACTGGCCTGGCTGGCCGACGAGGTGGTGCGGGTCGTGCTGCGCAGGGTGCAGGCGGAAGTCGTCGCTGCGCATGGCCAGATCGCAGGCGGGCGCTTCGCGGTGATCGGCTACGGCAGCCTGGGCGGCGAGGAACTCGGCTTCGGTTCGGACCTGGACCTTGTGTTCCTGTTCGATGCGCAGGAGACAGCAGTTTCCGATGGCGCGCGCCCGCTCGAGGCGGGCCGCTGGTACGCGCGCCTGGCGCAGAAACTGGTCGCCTTGCTTGGTGCGGTCACCGGCGCGGGCCGCCTTTACGACGTCGACGTGCGCCTGCGGCCGGATGGCGCGAAGGGCCTGCTGGTGTCTTCGCTGTCGAGCTATCGCGAGTACCAGCGCGAACGTGCCTGGACCTGGGAACACCAGGCCCTTGCGCGCGCGCGCGGCGTCGCCGGCGACGAGTCGCTGCTCGCCGAATTCGACGGGATCCGCGCGCAGACCCTGGCCCAACCGCGCGACCTGCACAAGCTGGGCGAGGACGTCAGCAAGATGCGCCTGAAGATGCGCGCGGAACTGGATCGCAGCGATGCCGCGCGTTTCGACCTCAAGCAGGGTGCCGGTGGCCTGGTCGACCTGGAGTTCCTGCTGCAATACCTGGTGCTTCGTGAATCCGCAGCGCACGTGGGATTGTTGGTTCCGCGCGACACGCCGGGACTGATCGAGGCGTCGGCTGATGCCGGCTTCTTCGATGGCGCGCTCGCACCATCGCTGATGCAGGCGCATTCCAACTTCGTCAGCGATGGCCTGGCCTGCACCCTGGACCGGCGTCCGCGGCTGGTGGTGGAAAGCGAAGCCGTGGCGTCATCGCGATCGGTGGTGGACGTCGCGGTGCGCGCGCAGGGTCTGGGGTTCGATCCCGACCCGTAGGAGCGGGCCTTGCCCGCGATGCTTCTGGTGTTGAAG
>JBOHXX010000353.1:0-2892 GCA_050737675.1 Pseudoxanthomonas sp. | reverse complement strand
TCCGCGAAAAGCATCCGAGCAAGCTCGGACCTACAAAGAAAGAGGCCCGCTGGATCAGGCCATCCATTCCTCGCGCACGGCTTCGGGCAACAGCGCCTCGAGCGGTGCGCCGCCAGCCTGCACGGCCAGGCGCTGGGCGTCGGCCAGGGACAGGTCGACTTGCAGATGCCAGCCGTCCTCGTCGTGGGTTTCGCCGCGCACCGCGCCCAGTGCGTGCAGGCGCGAACGCAGGCGTTCGGCATGCGCGGCGGGCAGGTGCAGTTGTCCTTGCACGCGAACCAGCGACAGGCGCCGGGTCAGCGCGTCCTGCAGCAGGTCCAGGCCGACATCGTCGCGCGCGGACAGCCAGACGCGTTCGCGGCCCTCGTTGGGCTGGTCGTGGCGGGGTTTCGCATCTTCGATGCGGTCGATCTTGTTGTAGACCAGCACCTGCGGAATGTCGCCGGCGCCGATTTCCTGCAGCACGCTGTCCACTTGCGCGATACGGTCGTCGCGCAGCGGATCGGCGGCGTCGATGACGTGCAGCAGCAGGTCGGCCTCGCGCGCTTCCGACAGGGTGGAACGGAACGCGGCGACCAGTTCGTGCGGCAGGTCGCGGACGAAGCCGACCGTGTCCGAAAGCATGATGCTGCCGCCGGGCAGGTTCAGCCGGCGCACGGTGGGATCCAGGGTGGCGAACAGCTTGTCGGCGGCGTACGCGTCCGAACCGGTCAGCGCGTTGAACAACGTGGACTTGCCGGCGTTGGTGTAGCCGACCAGGGCTACCCGCGGCATTTCGCTGCGAACCCGGGCGCGGCGCATCTGGGTCTGCTGGACTTCGACTTTCTCCAGCCGCTTCTCGAGCTGGTCGACGCGCTTCTGCAGCAGGCGACGGTCGGTTTCCAGCTGGGTTTCACCCGGGCCGCGCAGGCCGATGGAACCGCCGCGCTGGCGTTCCAAGTGGGTCCAGCCGCGGACCAGGCGCGTGGCCATGTGCTGCAACTGGGCCAGTTCCACCTGCAGCTTGCCTTCGAAACTGCGCGCACGCTGGGCGAAGATGTCCAGGATCAGCCCGGTCCGGTCCAGCACCCGGCGCTCGAGGAATTTCTCCAGGTTGCGCTCCTGGCCCGGGCTCAGCGAGTGGTTGACCAGGATCAGGTCGGCGCCGGTGGCCTCGGCCGCGGCCTTGACCTCGTCCAGCTTGCCGCTGCCGATATAGGTCGCCGGACTGGGCTTGTCCACGCGCGCAGTGATCACCGCCGCGATGGTCGCGCCAGCGGAACGGGCCAGGTCGGCGAATTCCTCCTGCGCCCCGTCATCGGGGGAACTTCCGCCGGAACCGGAGCGCATGGGCTGTATCAACAGGGCGTGCTCGCCCTTTTTCGATCGTTCGAACATGGGTCAAGTGTGGGGGCGGAGGGGCGGATTACAAAGGGCAGAGGGGATTTTGCTTCGGATTTGGCTGTTGCTTCCCGAAATCCCGTGAGCGGCGGCAAGCGTGCCGGGTACAACCCCGCAGGGGCGGCGCACAGGGATGTGCGCCGTTTCCGTATACACACGATTGCGCTTTACGGTTGTCCCGGCAGGCTTGCGAACCCCACGGGTTTATCGTGGGGCGACGCGTTAGGGCGGCTTTCTTTTGGTTACCTTGACCAGTCCTTCGGACTGTTGAAAAGCGCCTCTTTGCCGTTCAAAGAAAAGTGACTCGCGCGTAGCGCGAAACGCTTTGCTTCAAAGCCAAAGCAAGTGGAGCGATCCCCGCCTGCGCGAGGATGACGAGCAAGGGCAAGAGTAAAAGCTAGATCACAAGCAGAAACGACAAGAGCAGAACAGGAGCAGGAGCAAAAGCAAAAGCACCCCTCCTCAATCCCCCCCTGCGCTGCGCGCAAGGGAGGAGGCCTGGAGCCTCACTCGTTCTCTTCGCCGCCTTCCTCTTCGTCCCCTTCCCCACCCTGCACATACCCGCCACCCGGCCCCACCCGCACATTCCGCGCCGGCACCACCGTGGAAATCGCGTGCTTGTAGACCATCTGGCTGACCGTATTGCGCAGCAGCACGACGAACTGGTCGAACGACTCGATCGTGCCCTGCAACTTGATGCCATTGACCAGGTACACCGACACCGGCACCCGCTCGCGCCGCAACGCATTCAGGAAAGGATCCTGCAAGGATTGCCCCTTGGACATTTCGTACTCCCGCCTATTTCAATAGGTGTTGTTTTTATAGGTCCGGAACGGCAAAAAGCTCCCCTGCCGCGGCCCGGAATGGCCGATGTTACACAACAACGGGCGCTTGACCAGCTACGCAGTACCCAAAACCGCGGGCAGGAACAGCGCCAGGGCGGCTTCCAGCGCGTCCCGGTCGGCTTGCGGGTCGAACCAGCGCGCGTCCCGCTCCCCGCGCAGCCAGGTCAGCTGGCGCTTGGCCAACTGGCGGGTGGCGAAGATCGCACGGTCGCGGAATTCGTTTTCGGCCAGCGTGCCATCCAGGGTTTCCCAGGCCTGGCGATAACCCACCGCGCGGATCGCGGGCAGGTCCAGTGGTCGTTCGACCGCCTGCAATGGCAGCAGCGCGCGCAGGCGTTCGACTTCGCCCATGAAGCCGGCTTCGAGCATCGCATCGAAGCGTTGTTCGATGCGATGGTGCAACACCGCGCGATCACGTGGCGCCAGCACCAGCTTGAGCACGCGGAATGGCAGGCGCGCGCGCGCAGGCATCGCCTGCCATTCGCTGATCGGCTTGCCGCTGAGGCGGAACACTTCCAGCGCGCGCTGGATGCGTTGCGGGTCGGTGGGTTTTATTTTTTCGGCGGCGCGCGGATCGATCGAGGCGAGTTCGGCATGCAGGGCTGGCCAGCCGCGCTCCGCTGCCTCCGCGGCGATTTTTGTACGCAGTTCGGGATCGGCCTCGGGC
>JBOHXX010000352.1:0-2899 GCA_050737675.1 Pseudoxanthomonas sp. | reverse complement strand
GTGCATGCTGGCGCTCGCCCTTTACCTCTTCATGTTCGCCAATGATGCGTATACCCGCGGCGTGGCCTTGCGCCAAAGCCGCAAGCAGTTGGGCATACGCGTGGAGGAAATCACTTCGTTGCAGGCGCAGTTGCAGGAGCAGGCTTCGCGCGATCCGCTGACGGGCCTGTTCAACCGGCGGCACCTGGACAGCCTGCTGGCGCAGGAACTGGCCGAATGCCGCGAGACCGGCGTCGAATTGACCCTGGTCATGATCGACATCGATCGCTTCAAGGCGGTCAACGACAATTTCGGGCACCTGGCCGGCGACGAGATGATCCGGGCGCTGGCCGACTTGCTGCTGCGCCATGCGCAGGAAGGGGACCTGGCCTGCCGCTTCGGTGGCGAGGAATTCCTGTTGATGATGCCGCGGACCCCGGTACCGGTTGCGCTGCAGCGATCAGAACGGTTGCGCAAGGAATTCGAGGCGATGCGCGTCGCCTTCGAAGGACACGACATACACACCACGCTGTCATTCGGCATCGCAGGATTTCCGGATCACGGCTCCGAGCCCACGCCGCTGCTGCAAATGGCCGACAAGGCCTTGTACGCGGCCAAGCTGCAGGGCCGCAATTGCGTCGTCGATGCGGGTCAGCTGGCCGAGCCGGCGGACGCGTAGAGCGAGCAATTCGCAGGATGGGTTGAGCCGAAGGCGATACCCAGCGCTCACGAATCAGTTGTGCCAAAGGGCGATGGGTAGACCAGCTTTGCTGTTGAAAACCGCTACCCTCAACCCATCCTACGGGTCCTCCGCAACCGTTGATGCGGGGCCGCTGGGATTCCGGATCACGCTCCATTGAGACGGGTTGGCAATCAGGGTCGCCAAGCCTGATCACAGGGTCGGCGAGCCTGATCACAAGGTCGCCGAGGCTGATCACAAGGTCGCCGAGGCTGAGCGCAAGGTCGGCGAGCCTGATCGCAAGGTCGCTGAGGCTGATCACAGGGTTCTGGAGGCTGATCACAAGGTTCCCGAGCCTGAGCGCAAGGTCGGCGAGCCTGATCGCAAGGTTGCCGAGGCTGAGCACAGGGTTCCGGAGCCTGAGCGCAAGGTTCCCTGGCCTGAGCGCAGGGTCCGCGAGGCTGAGCGCCATAGGACGGGCGGCTTCCGCCCTGCGCGGGCTGCCGTGTGGATCAGGGATTGCTGGCGGGCGCGCGCGAGAAGAAGGCGGTGCGCATCATCGGCGTTCCGTCTTCCTTGAAATAGGTTTCGGTTTCGGTCAGCACCTTGCCGTCCGCGTCCACCGAATAGACCCGCGTGGACCTGGGGATTTTCTCGTAAACGAATTGCATCACGAGGACATTCGGGGCCGGCATCTTCGCGGCGATGACGTCGACCCAATAGGTGCCGGTAGCGCGCCCGGGCGTGCCGTCGAGCGGCAGGGTGGATTCGGCGAACATCTTGCTGTCGTCCTGGACGACTATGTCGACGCGCGTCGTCCACTTCCCGCCGGGCGCTTCATGGAAATCCAGGGTCACGCTCTTGGGACGTGCTTCCGGCGGCATGGGCAAGGTATCCACGTCCAGGATCCATCGGCCCGCGAGTGGCGATGTCGATGCGGGCGTGGCGAATGCCGGCATGGCCAGGAGCAGGGTTGCCGCCAGCAACGCGATGAGTTTTTGCTTCATGTTTTTCTCCTGTGCATGCGAGTTCGTGATTCGAAGCGGTTGTCCAGCACTTAAAGAATATGGAGCCAAGGCATGATTCCTTGAAAGATCGCTTTGACCTCATTTGCCTGGTGTCACGCGCAGGTAAGGAGACTATCCGCATTGACCGCCGCTTCGTCAGATCAGGCGGGCTTGTAGGCGATCCATCCCTTGAACGTAAACGCCGCATAGAAAAGTTCGACGTTTTCGAACCCTGCTTCCTGCAGCAGTGCGACATCCTGTTCGGGCGTGATCACGGGCAGCCGGCTGCCGATGGCGGCGACTGCATTGCGTGCGTCGGCAGCGGGGATGCCGCCGGCGGCCACGGCGAAGGCCGCGTAGCGTTCCAGCCAGCGCTCCTTGCCGCCATCGGCCAAGGGAAAGCTGTGGTGGGCAACGATGAGCGGTGCGCCGGGTTTCAAGCGTCGCGCCAGTTCCTTCAGCGTATGCAGGCGTTCTTCCGCAGGCAGGAAGTGCAGGGTCAGCAGGCAGGTGGCAGCGTCGAAGGGTCCGGCGGGGGCGGTGTCGATATAGCCTTCGACCAGATCGACGCGCGGGGCGAGTGGACCCAGGGTTTCATTCGCCAGCGCCAGCATTTCAGCGGAGGGATCGACGCCGGTGAACCGCCAACCGGCGTGCGCGTCGGCGAACACTTTCAATTCCAGGCCACCACCGGCGCCGAGCACCAGCACATGGCCGTCCTGCGGCACGGTCTCGGCCAGCAGCAGCGAGGCCATCTGCTGCATGGCGTGGAAGCCGGGCACCTGCCGGACGGGGCCGGTGGCATAGCGGGCTACGGCTTGGGGATCGGAGAAAGACAAGCAGAACTCCAGCGTTGCGTGAATGGCTGATGCTGACGTGAGGCATTACGAAAAAGTGAGTAGCCCGGGTAGAGCCATAGGCGGCTTTCAACAGCGAAGCTGGTAAACCCGTAACTCTACGAGTGGGTCGTAGGATGGGTTGAGCCGAAGGCGATACCCATCGCCCGCAACAGGTTGTTCCGAAGAGCTGATGGGTATCGCTGCGCTCAACCCATCCTACGGGGCCTGACGCTGCCAGATATGACCATGGGGCCGCTGCGGATATGAAGGCCGGACCGGGAGTATTTGAGCTCGTTAGCAGTCCTCCGGAGGACTGCCAGGCGGGCCTATTGGCCGTTCAGTTTGGTACTCACCGTTCGTCAATAAGGACTGGTGTACTGTCTCCCGTAATGAGA
>JBOHXX010000351.1:0-2905 GCA_050737675.1 Pseudoxanthomonas sp. | reverse complement strand
GGGTTGGGGTGAGGGTACGGCGAAATCATGGAAGGTGAACCGCCATGGTTTCGCCGTACCCTCATCCGCCCTTCGGGCACCTTCTCCCTTTGGGAGAAGGAAAATCAAACGTTCAACAACAAAAACTCCCGCTCCCACGAACTGATCACGCGGAAGAAGGTTTCATATTCCTTGCGCTTCACCGAAACATAGGCACGCACGAAGCGCGCGCCCATCAGGTCCTTCAGCGGCTCGCAGGTTTCCAGTTCGTCCAGCGCCTCGCCCAGCGAGCGCGGCAGTTCGAAGCCCACGTCCTGCGCACTGCTGGACAGCGGCGCGGTTGGCTTGAGTTTTTCCTGGATGCCGAGCAGGCCGCAAGCAAGTGTCCCGGCCATCGCCAGGTACGGGTTGGCGTCGGAACCAGCGAAGCGACTTTCCACGCGCATGTTCTCCGGCGTGTCCATCGGCACGCGCAAGCCGCAGGTGCGGTTGTCGTAGCCCCACTGCACGTTGATCGGCGCGACCTGGCCCAGGGCCAGGCGCCGGTAGGAATTGACGTTGGGGGCGAAGAACGCCATCGCCATCGGCACGTATTTCTGCAGCCCGCCCAGGTAATGTCCGAACATCGGGCTGTACTTGCCTTCTCCCTTGCCGGTGAACACGTTGTGGCCTTTCTTCGCATCCAGCAGGCTCTGGTGGATGTGCATGGCGCTGCCCGGTTCGTTCTCCATCGGCTTGGCCAGGAAAGTGGCGTAGATGCCGTGGCGCATCGCCGCCTCGCGCATGCAGCGCTTGAACAGGAACACCTGGTCGGCGCGCGACAGCGCATCCGAGTGGAGGAAGTTGACTTCCAGCTGCGCGGCGCCGGATTCGTGGATCAGCGTATCCACGTCCAGTTCCATCGCATCGCAGTAGTCGTACATCAGGTCGAGGATCGGATCGAACTCGTTGACCGCGTCGATCGAATACGACTGGCGCGCGGTTTCCGGACGCCCGGAACGGCCGGCCGGCGGCAGCAGCGGGAAATCCGGATCGGTGTTCTTCTGCACCAGGAAGAATTCCAGCTCCGGCGCCACCACCGGGCGCAGGCCGGCATCCTCGTACGCCTCGAGCACGCGGCGCAATACGTTGCGCGGGGCCAGGTCGTGCGGCTTGCCGTCCTTGGTATAGCAGTCGTGGATCACCTGCGCGGTCGGATCGGTGGCCCACGGCACCATGCGCACCGTATCCGGGTCCGGACGCAGGAACATGTCCGAATCCGAAGGCGAAGTGAGTTCGTAATAATCGTCCGGGTAATCGCCGGTGACGGTGGTGGCGAAGATGCCTTCCGGCAGGCGCGTGCCGTAATCATGCGAGAACTTGTCAGCGGGGATGATCTTGCCGCGGGCGATGCCGGTGATGTCCGGCACCAGGCATTCGACCTCGGTGATGTGGCGCTCCTTGAGCCAGCGTCGCAGCGAGCTTTCGGGTTTCTCCGGTGCGGCCTTCTTGCGGGTCGGGCGTTGGCTCATAGGCTCACTTTCAGTGGTTGCGTTGTGCGGCACGCGCCCGGCAGGCATCGCCGAAGGCCTTGAATATGCCGAGGTAAAAGGGATTTTCGGTGACACGCCATTCCGGATGCCATTGCACGCCGAGCAGGAAACCCGGGCCTTCATGGCGGAAGGCCTCGACCAGGCCATCGGGCGCGACTGCTTCCACCTTCAGGCCCTTGCCCAGCCGCGCCACGCCCTGCCCATGCAGCGAATTGACCCGCTCCGAAGGCGTTCCGGCGATGCCAGCCAGCAGGCCGCCCGGATTGAAGGTCACCGCATGCGCCGGCGCGTATTGCAGGTCGAGCGGATCGTCGAGGTTTTCGCGATGATCCAGATAACCGGGCTGCTCGTGCACCTTCTGGTACAGGCTGCCACCGAAGGCGACGTTCACTTCCTGGAAACCACGGCAGACCGCCAGCAGCGGCACGCCCATCTCCGCCGCCAGGATCACCAGCGGCAGGCTGGTGGCGTCGCGCGCCGGGTCGTGGACGTTGCCTTCGTAACTGGGTTCGTCGCTGTAATGGTGGGGCTCAATGTTGCTGGTCGAACCGGTCAGCAGGATCCCATCGACCCGTTCCAGCAATTGTTCGAGCGGCAAGGCGGGTTGCAGGGTCGGCAGCAGGATCGGCAAGGCCTGCGCCCCATCGACGATGGCGCGCACGTACTTCTCGCCGACCGCGAGGAACGGGTGTGGACCGATTTGCTTACGGTCGGTGGGTAGGCCGACCAGCGGCGGGCTGGTCATCGGGGGAGGCTCGAAAAAAGCTTGTCCGCAACTTAACCTGCCCGTTTTATTTTTACAACACAGGCTTCCGGATTACCGTTTTTATCCCCGTAATGTTGCGTTGCCGCACCATTTCAGGTCGTTTCGGGCAGAAGTTGTTCACCATGCGTTGAGTATTCTTGACAGCATGAGCTCTCTGCTAAGCTGCCGCGAACCGCCCGTGACGCCATCATGACCCGCAATCCAGACGCTCCCTCTTCCGACGGATCCGCGCTTCCCGCCGCGGACGCGACCACCCTGCAGCGGCTGCCCGACTGCGAACTGGTCGACCTGTTGCTGCCCGACATGAACGGCCTGCTGCGCGGCAAGCGCATCACCCGCGATGCGCTGGAAAAAGTCTATGTGGACGGGGTGTGTTTGCCGATGTCGCTGATCGCCACCGATATCACCGGCAACACGGTCGAGGAAACCGGACTGGGCTACGACATCGGCGACGAGGACCGCATCTGCCGGCCGGTGCCGGGTTCGCTGCGGCCGGTGCCGTGGTCGCCACGACCGATGGCGCAATTGCTGCTGTCGATGGAAGACGCGCAGGGTGGGACCTTCGAAGCCAATCCGCGCGAAGTGCTGAAGCGCGTGCTGCAGCGTTACACCGCACGCGGCCTGAAAC
>JBOHXX010000350.1:0-2925 GCA_050737675.1 Pseudoxanthomonas sp. | reverse complement strand
GGCAGGCCTTCGGTCGCCGTAGTCAGCAGCGCCAGCGACGACCACAGCAGGATCGCCAGCAACCCGCTGAGGGTCGCGGTCTTCGTGGTCATCGCCGGCGGTCTCAGTCGGGCAGCAGGATGTCGGCGAAGCTGGTCACGCGTGGATGGCCGTGCGCGGCCTGTCCTTCGCGGGGCTGCGGATAGTCCTCGCGACGGTCGACCAGCACGGTCCGCATGCCGGCGATCGAGGCGGCGTCCAGTTCTTCGACCACGTCGGACAGGAAGAGGATATCGCGGGGTTCCATGCCGATCCGTTCGGCGATGCGCGCATAGCTGCCGGCTTCGCGCTTGCCGCCCACTTCGGTGTCGAACCAGCCCGAAAAAATAGGGGTAAGGTCGCCCGCGTCGCTGTGGCCGAAGAACAGCTTCTGCGCGGGAACCGAACCCGACGAGTAGACGTACAGCGGCAGACCCGATTCATGCCACTGGCGCAACGCGGGCGCGGCATCGGCGTAGATGGGCGCGGCGAACTCCGCATCGCGGTAACCGGCTTCCCAGATCATGCCCTGCAGCGCTTTCAGCGCGGTGTGCTTGCGGTCCTGGTCGATCCAGCCCTGCAAGGTCTCCACGATCATCTCGTCCTTGCACATGCTGCCGTGCTCGATGGCGACCTCGTCCAGCCAGCGCCGTACCTCGGGATCGTCGCGGTGTGCGGCGACGAAGCCGGGCAAGGCATTGCGCGCATACGGGAACAGCACGTCCTTGATGAAGGAAATGCTGCTGGTGGTGCCTTCGATGTCGGTGAGGATGGCGCGGGGAGTGGGCATGGGTCAGTAGTCGGGATTCGGGATTGGAGATTGTTGCTCGTCATTCCCGCGCAGGCGGGAATCGCTCTTGCCTTTGAGGCTTTACAGGGTGACGTGAGGACTGTTGCTCCGGTCGAAAACATCGCGGGCATGGCCCGCTCCTACAAAGGCGAGGAGCGATTCCCGCCTGCGCGGGAATGACGAAGTCATGCTGCTGCCGTCGGCTGCGTCAGACCGTGATAACGCGGGAACTTCTTCGCGATCTCCTCGCCGGTGAAATGACCGACCCAGCCGTCCGGCTCGGTGAAGAAACGGATGGCGATGAAGCTGGGCTCGTCGCCCATGTCGAACCAGTGCAGGGTGCTGTCGGGCACGGCGATCAGGTCGTCCTGCACGCATTCCACCTCGTAGACCTTGCCCTTGACGTGCAGGGTGAACAGCCCGGAGCCGGCGACGAAGAAACGCACCTCGTCTTCCTTGTGGTAGTGCTCGTCGAGGAACTTGGCGCGCATGGTTTCGCGCTGCGGGTTGTCCGGGGCGATACTGACCACGTCCACGGTCTTGAAGCCGTGCCCGGCGACCAGGCGGTCGATGTCGCCCTTGTAAGCCGCCATCACTTCCTCGGGGCTGGCGCCGGGCGAGAGCGGATGCGAGGCCTTCCAGCGCTCGAAGGTCACGCCGATCTTCTGCAGTTCGGTGGCGATGAAATCGGGATCGAAGCTGGCGAATTCCGGCGTGGCCGGGTTGTTCTCGTCGAAAATGCGCAGACGGCTCATGGCGGGGGCTCGAGTGTCGTGGGGAGGTCGAAGCGTAGCAAACACGATGCATTCAATCCCTTCTCCTTTCGGGAGAAGGTGCCCGAAGGGCGGATGAGGGTACGGCGAAGGGGTTGCGGTTCGGACTTTATTGCTTCGTCGTACCCTCGCCCCAACCCCTCTCAGCTCTGCACTCACTTCGGTCGCCGACGGGAGAGGGGCTCATGGTCAACCCCGGCAACCCAGCTTGCGCAGCTCCAGTTCGCAATGGAACAGGAACTCGAACGCTTCCAGGTGCCGGCGCGCCTCGGCCATGTCGCGGCCCCAGGCGTACAGGCCGTGTCCATCGATCAGGTAGCCCCACAGCTTCTGCCGGTCGAGCAGGGCGTCGACCTGCGCCGCCAGCGTCGGCATGTCCTGGGTGTTGGCGAACACCGGCACGTCCATGCTGTCGTCGTGGGTGTTGTTGCCGTGGAAGGCCTTCTGCAGTTCGTAGCCTTCCAGGCGGATGTGGCCGGCGCCGGCATACAGGCGCGAGGCGATGGTCTGCACCGGCGAATGCGTGTGCAGCACGCAGCCGATCTCGGGGAATCGGCGATAGAGCTGTGTGTGGAGCAGGGTTTCGGCGGAGGGACGGTGTTGCGTAGCCACGCCTTGCCCGTCGAAATCGACGACCATGATGTCGTCGACCGTCAGTCGGCCCTTGTCGCGGCCCGAGACGGTGATGGCGGCATGCCGCTCATCCAGGCGTTCGGAGAAGTTGCTGCTGGTCGCCGGCGTCCAACCGGCCTGCGCCAGTTCGCGCACGTTGGCGATGATTTCCTGCGCGAGTTGCTGCAGGCGGGCGTGGCTGTAGGGCAAAGCGCTCATTCACCGAGTTTACATTGCGGCGTCGCAAACGAAAACGGCGCGGAAGTCCGCGCCGTTTCCACTTGCATTGCAGGCCGGTCGTCAGGCTTGCGGACCTTCGTGGAACGTGGGTTCCGCGGCGATGCGCGCATCTTCCGCGGCGATCCTGGCGGCGTTGCCCGGAGCCAGGTCGCTGTTCCTGTAGCCATAGAGCGCGTAGACCACCAGGCCGATGACCGCCCAGCCGAAGAACAGGCTGAGGGTGTACAGCGAGAGGTTGAGGAACAGCAGCAGGCAGCCCGCGATGGCCAGCGGACACACGAGCCACACCAGCGGCGTGCGGAACGGGCGTGCGCGATCGGGTTGCGTGCGGCGCAGGACCATCACCGCGACCGCCACCATCACGAACGCGAACAGGGTGCCCGAATTGGAGATGTCGGCGAGCACGCCCACCGGGAACACCGCCGAGAAGATCGCGACGAAGATGCCGGTGATGATGGTGACCACATAGGGCGTGTGGAAGCGCGGGTGCAC
>JBOHXX010000349.1:0-2950 GCA_050737675.1 Pseudoxanthomonas sp. | reverse complement strand
GCCTTGGCCCACCTTCTTGGATTTCCCGTTTCCGGGATGGTGGGCCAAGGCCCACCCTACGCGGCTCAGCGCTTCTTGCGCACGTACAGCACCAAAGCGTGCTCTTCGATCTCGTAACCGTGCTCGGCAGCGATCTTGTGCTGCAACGCCTCGATCTCTTCGCTGGAGAACTCGATGACCTTGCCGGTGTCGATATCGACCATGTGGTCGTGGTGCTCGCCGCGGTCCAGTTCGTATACCGCCTGGCCGCCTTCGAAGTTGTGCTTGAGCACCAGGCCAGCCGCCTCAAACTGGGTCAGCACCCGGTACACGGTGGCCAGGCCGATCTCGTCGCCATGGTCGAGCAGGTGGCGGTAGATGTCTTCGGCGGTCATGTGCCGGGGCTTGCTCTGTTCCAGCAGCTCCAGGATGCGTATCCGTGGGTGCGTCACCTTCAGACCGACTTTGCGTAAATCCTGCGATTCCATGGCCTCTCCGTTCATTGGCGGTTTAGCGCCAGCTGCCTCGGAATGGGTTGCGGCGGACAGGGGAAGTGTATCATCGCCCAGTCCTTCTTCCTGCCCAATGCGATGCACTTGCCGATGCGTAAATTCCTGCTGGTTGCCGCCGTCACCCTCGCCACCGCCGGTTGCGGGATCCTGTACAAGCAACCGATCTACCAGGGCAACCTGATCGAGAAGAGCAACGCCGACCAGTTGGCCGTCGGCCAGAGCAAGCAGCAGGTCATCGCCCTGCTCGGCACGCCCTCCATCGCCGACCCTTTCCACGCCCAGCGCTGGGATTACACCGCCGCCGAACGCACCAACCGCCGCGGCACCACCGAGATCAAGAACCTGACTGTCTTTTTCGACGGCGACTCACTGGCCAAGTGGGAAGGCGAATACTTCCCCGAGAACGACATCCAGCTGGCCAAGGACGTGCGCAAGTTCGGCCCCAACCTGGCCAAGGACAAGAAGAAGGGCGGCCGTCGCTGAGTTTCAGCGCTTCGGTTTAGACGCACGCCGTCGGCGCGCGTCTTTCGGATCGATCTGCAGCGCCCTCAGCAGCTCGACCCTGTCCCCATCGCGCAGTGGGGTCGTTGCTTCGGCGTTGATTCCGAAGATCGCGTAACCGGTCACCTCTTCGCCCCCGGCCAGGCCCGCCTTTTCGACCGCCTGCGCCAGTGTGGCGCCCTCTGGCAATTCCACGACCACCGCTTCATGTCGGCGTGGCCAGGCCATGAGCACCTCGATCTTCATCATTCGCCCCGGTCGGCGACCCGCACGAAGTCATCGACCATGCGATCGGCCAGGCCCTGGAATCCGATCGCGAACGCCGGTCCCAGCAGCCGGTTGCTGGGCTCGAATTCCAGGGTCAGGGTGACCTTGCTGGCGCATTCGTCCAGCGCGTGGAATTCCCAGCGTCCATGCAGTTTGCGGAACGGTCCATCGACCAGGTTCATGTCGATGCTGTGCGGGCGATCTAGCGCGTTCTCGGTGGTGAACCAGGTGCTCAGCGCACCCAGCCCCAGGTCCAGCCGCGCGACCAGCCGGTCGGCACCGGACTCGATCAGTTGCGCGGCGCTGCACCAGTCGAAACGGCGCGGATACGCGGCCACGTCGTTGACCAGGTCGAACATGCGGGCGGTGGAGTGTTCGACCAGGGCGCTGCGGCGGATGGTTTGCATGCGTTGACGGGGCTCTTCGAGGGCGGCTCTTGGAAAGGGACTTGTAGAGAGTCTGGGCTCGCTTGCACTTCCGCCATCGGCGACAATGCACCCATGGCGAAGAAACCCGGCAAGGATAAAGCAAACAGCACTGGCACGATTGCGCTGAACAAGCGCGCACGCCATGAATACGCCCTGGAGGAACGCTTCGAGGCGGGCATGGCGCTGCAGGGCTGGGAGCTGAAGGCGATCCGCGCCGGCCGCGCCAACATCACCGAGGCCTACGCCGTGGTCCGCAGTGGTGAGTTGTTCCTGTTCGGCGCGCAGATCACGCCGCTGATCCAGGCTTCCAGCCACGTGATCGCCGACGACCGCCGCACCCGCAAACTATTACTCCACAAGCGCGAGATCGATGGGCTGATCGGCAAGGTCGAGCGCGATGGCTACACCATCGTGCCGCTCTCGCTGTACTGGAAGGGCAACAAGGTCAAGGCCGAGATCGCGCTGGCCAAGGGCAAGCAGACCCACGACAAGCGCGACGCCGCCAAGGATCGCGACTGGGCCCGCGACAAGCAGCGGGTGATGCGCCGCCATAACCGCGACGCCTGATCGCACGCTCGTGCGCGACGCCCGGCCTTCGTAGGAGCGCCCATGGACGCGATGCTTTTCGTCCAGATCGCGCCAAGAGCATCGCGCCCATGGGCGCTCCTACAGGTCAGGTCGAAGCCAGCATCTGGATCATGTTCGGGATGCCCTTGCCCTGCATGTAGGGATCGCGGCCGATATCGGTGCAATGATCGAGCAGGATCTGCTTGACCCGGTCCGGTGAGCCGATGAATTCGCGGCGCACCGACAGGAATCCCGCGACCAGTCCGGACACATGCGGCGCGGCCATGCTGGTTCCGCTCATTTCCACCATCCACGTCTTCGGGTCTGATACCTTGAAATCGTAGTGCGCGGAAATGATCTTCTCGCCGGGCGCGACCACATCGGGTTTGTGCCGGCCATCGGCGGTCGGTCCGCGCGACGAGAAATACGAAACCCCATAGCTGTGCGGATTGCCCTTGTGCACCGACCCGACCGCGATCGCGTCCTCCAGGTTGGCGGGATCGCCGATGGTCATGTCCATGTTCATCGGATACGACTCGCCATCGTTCTGCACCAGCCAGGCCAGGCCTTCGTTGCCTGCCGCCAGGACCACCACCACGCCCTGCCGCCACAGGCGCCGCAGTTCATTGCACAACGGAGTGAAACCGCAGCCATAGCTCTCCGCATCGAAATAACCACCCAGGCTCAGGTTCATGC
>JBOHXX010000348.1:0-2954 GCA_050737675.1 Pseudoxanthomonas sp. | reverse complement strand
GACTTCACCGGCCGAGGCCAGTGCCTGGATATCGCTGGCCTGTGTCGGTGCCATCACTCTTTATCTGCTGGTCAACACCTCGACCCTGGCGGCTTCCGGGTCCGGTCGCGAGGCAGGCCAGATCGGGGTCAGGTTGATGATGATCCTCGTGTTCTGGATCGTGGTTTCAACGGTGATTCGTACCAGACGTGGAAGCGCGGTGCTGGAGGACGAGCGCGATCGCGCCATCGATGCCCGGGCCGAAACATGGGCGCGCGGTGCCCTGAGGTTCTGCCTGGTCGGCCTGGTGGTGCTGCTGGGATTCTCTCCCGCTGAAAAGCTGCAATGGGCCACGCCGACGATGCTCGCGTGCCAGTTGTTGTTCGTGCTGTTGTGGGCCAGCGTGGTGCGCAATGCAGTGGTGGTGGTCATGTATTGGAGGGGTCGAACCGATGAACGATGAAACGGCAAGAGTCGAGTTCACATTCCACGATTACCTGTCGCGCGGCATCGCCTTGATCGGGCTGGCAAGCGTAGGCACTCATGTCGCGCTACTCGTCTACTTCGGAAGGAATTTCCCGGCTGCGCTGATCTTTGGCGAGTTCGTGGGCCTGGGCGCGGCGTGCGCCGCGTGCCTGTTCTGGTGCAAGTACAAGACCCGGTGCTGGTCGGTACCTCCATTCGACGAACGCGATCGCTTCGTCACAGGCAGGGCCACCGGGCTGGTGGCTGGGTTCGGGCTGCTTTGTTCCTTGGTAATCGCCCTGGTCTGCATGGTGTCGGCGATCATGCCGCAGCCACTGGCGCCCAACCTGCTGGCCTGGTTCGCCTGGTTGCTGTTCCTGCTGAACTGGCCGGTGATGGGCATCGCGCGCATCCTGATGGCCGACGGCACATGACTGGAACCCCCATCGCCAACGAAATCCGCCGCTGGCGTTTCGAGCGTGGCGAAATGACCCAGGAAGCGCTGGCACAAGCCTGCGGCGTGACCCGGCAGACCATCATCGCGCTGGAGGCAGGGAAGTATTCGCCTTCGCTGGGACTGGCATTCCGCATCGCGCGCGCGTTCGGCGTGGGCATCGACGAGGTCTTCAGATGGAAAACGGAATGAATCGCGTGGTTCGCTACGCAGGTATCGCCGCCGCGGTTCTGTTCGCGGCGGCGGTCGCCGGATTCGGTGCCGCGCTGGAGGGCTACCGGCAAGCGCAATATCCGGTTGCACTGCTGGGGGCGAAGGGATTTCCGCACGCGTTGGCCTTCAACCTGCTGGTCTTCGTGTTGCCCGGGATGCTGGCCGGGGTCGTGGCAATGGACTTGCGTCGACGCCTGCCAGCCGGTGCCGGCTGGCCGTTGCGCATAGGTGCGCAGTTGGTGTTCCTGTCGGCGCTGGGATTCATCGCCATGGGCCTGTTGCCGCTGGATCCGCATGACCTCGAAAGCGATGCCAGCCGTTTCCACGGCACCGTCTGGATGCTGTGGTGTGTAAGCTTCATTTCCGGTGCCGTACTGCTGGGGGCAGGATTGTTGCGGCTTCGCGGGTGGGCACTGTTCGGGCGATTGACCCTGGTTGCCATGGTTGGAGTCTTCGCGACGGCGTTCCTGCTCACCGGCTTCCTGCCTGCCGGCATCGGCCAACGGCTGGCATTCGCGCTCTGGTTCGCCTGGCTGATCCTGGCCGGTTCGGGCTACGGTGCCTGCGAACGCAAGCCCTAGCGCTGGATCATGTGCAATCAGCGGGTTTTTGCCTCGATGGAGGCCATTTGCCGGAATCGCCGCCATGGCGGTGTCTGGTGCGCTGCGGTACGCTTCGCAGCTTGATTTCCGCACCCAAGTCCGCCCTTCATGTCTGTTTCCGCTGAACCCGTCGTCCACGATCCCAAATCCGTCGAGACCGCTGCCCAGTCCTTCTGGGACCGGAACAAGGCTTTCGAGGTCAACGAAACCTCCGATAAGCCCAAGTTCTACTGCCTGTCGATGCTGCCGTATCCGTCCGGCGCGCTGCACATGGGCCACGTGCGCAATTACACCATCGGCGACGTGATCAGCCGCTACCAGCGCATGACCGGCAAGAACGTGCTGCAGCCGATGGGCTGGGACGCGTTCGGCCTGCCGGCGGAAAACGCGGCGATCAAGAACAACACCGCGCCGGCCAAGTGGACCTACGCCAACATCGAGCATATGCGCAGCCAGCTGAAATCGCTGGGCTACGCGATCGACTGGTCGCGCGAGTTCGCCACCTGCAGGCCCGACTACTACGTGCACGAGCAGCGCATGTTCGTGCGCCTGCTGCGCAAGGGCATCGCCTATCGCAAGAACTCGGTGGTCAACTGGGATCCGGTGGACCAGACCGTGCTGGCCAACGAGCAGGTGATCGACGGCCGCGGCTGGCGTTCCGGCGCAGTGGTGGAGAAGCGCGAGATCCCGCAATGGTTCCTGCGCATCACCGATTACGCGCAGGAACTGCTGGACGGCCTGGACGAACTGCCGGGCTGGCCGGATTCGGTCAAGACCATGCAGCGCAACTGGATAGGTCGCTCCGAAGGTCTTGAAATCAAGTTCGCGGTGGAGGGACACGATCCCCTGACGGTATTCACTACGCGCCCGGATACGCTGATGGGCGTGACCTTCATTTCGATCGCCAGCGAACATCCGCTGGCATTGAAGGCTGCCGCCGGCAACCCGGAGTTGGCGGCTTTCCTGGAGCAGATGAAACACGGCGGCGTATCCGAAGCCGAGCTGGAAACCCAGGAAAAGCGAGGCATGGATACCGGCCTGCGCGCGGTGCATCCGGTTACCGGCGACAGAGTGCCGGTATGGGTCGCCAACTTCGTGCTGATGGGCTATGGCACCGGCGCGGTGATGGCGGTGCCGGGGCATGACGAACGCGATTTCGAGTTCGCGCACAAATACCAGTTGCCGATCCAGCAGGTCATCGCGCTGAAGTCGCCGAAGAACGGGATCGAGCAGAATTACGA
>JBOHXX010000347.1:0-2989 GCA_050737675.1 Pseudoxanthomonas sp. | reverse complement strand
GTGCACAAGTCGCGCTTCCTGCGCCCCAGCCCGCGCGTGCTGGTCTGCGTGCCGGCGGGCTCCACCCAGGTGGAGCGCCGCGCGATCAAGGAATCGGCCGAGGAGGCCGGCGCCCGCGACGTGTTCCTGATCGAGGAGCCGATGGCCGCGGCGATCGGCGCCGGCCTGCCGGTCACCGAGGCCCGCGGTTCCATGGTCATCGACATCGGCGGCGGCACCACCGAAGTCGCGGTGATCTCGCTGAACGGCATCGTCTATTCGCAGTCGGTGCGCATCGGCGGCGACCGCTTCGACGAAGCCATCACCAACTACGTGCGCCGCAACCACGGCATGCTGATCGGCGAGGCCACCGCCGAGCGCATCAAGCTGCAGATCGGCTGTGCCTATCCGCAGCCGGAAGTGGTGGAAATGGAGATTTCCGGCCGCAACCTGGCCGAAGGCGTGCCGAAGATGATCAAGATCACCTCCAACGAGGTGCTCGAAGCCCTGCACGAACCGCTGGCCGGCATCGTCAGCGCGGTCAAGCTGGCGCTGGAACAGACCCCGCCGGAGCTCTGCGCCGACGTGGCCGAACGCGGCATCGTGCTCACCGGCGGCGGTGCGCTGCTGCGCGACATGGATCGCCTGATTTCCGAGGAAACCGGCCTGTACGTGCAGGTGGCCGACGACCCGCTGACCTGCGTGGCCCGCGGTGGCGGACGCGCGCTGGAACTGGTGGACATGCACGGCAACGAGTTCTTCGCGCCGGAGTGAGGGGAGAAACGAGTGGAGAGGAGTGGGGAACGAGCAAAGGCAACCACCTTCGCATGTCGTTTCCGCTCCCTTGAATCTGCCTTTCGCAGCATGGCTGCTGCCACGCCGGTGCTGCGAAACCCCGATCATTGCCGTCAAAGATCGGTATTTGCCCTAGGCAGGTCCTCGTTCCTCGTTCCTCGTTCCTCGTTCCTTACTCCCCGTTCCTCGTTCCTCACTCCTCCCTACTCGTTCCTCGCCTAAGTGCCTTCCTACGCCGGCCCTCCCGTCACCGCACGTCCAGGCGAAGTCGCCAGCACGCTCAGGCTGCTGGGCTACCTGGCCCTGGCCATTGCCCTGGTCATCTTCGACCATCGTGGCGGCTGGCTGTCGCAGCTGCGCGTCCAGGCCAATGTCGCCACCCAGCCGCTGTGGTGGCTGGCCGGACTGCCGGGGCGCTTGGGCACGCGCATGCAGGAGGACGCCGGCACCCGGAGCCACCTGACCAGCGAAAACCGCAACCTGCGCAACGAGCTGCTGATCGCCAATGCGCGCCTGACCCGGCTGCAGACCGCCGCCGCCGACAACGCGCAACTACGCGCGCTGCTGGGGGCAACGGAAAGCCACGGCCTGGACGTGCAGCTGGCGCCTATCCTGGACATCGACCTGGATCCCGTGCGCCAACGCCTGGTGCTGGATGCGGGCAGCCGCGACGGCGTGCACGTGGGCCAGGCGGTGATCGATGCGGGCGGGCTGATGGGCCAGATCATCGAGGTCACGCCGAGCCATGCCACGGTCCTGCTGCTGACCGATCCCGACCATGCGGTGCCGGTGGTGGTGGCGCGCAACGGCGTGCGCCTGATCGTGTACGGACGCGGCGACCACCTGGAACTCTCGGACGTGCCCTTGAACACCGATGTGAAGCAGGGCGACGTGATCGTCACCTCGGGATTGGGCGGGCGCTTCCCGGCCGGGTTTCCGGTGGGCACGGTCACCGGCTTGCGCAGCGACGACAGCCGCGCCTTCCTGCTCGGCGAGCTGAAGCCGGCGGCGCAGCTCGATCGCGGCCGCGACGTGCTGTTGTTGCGCTCGGCACCGAAGGCCTTGCCGACCGCGTTGCCGACTCCCGACATCAACGGCGTTGGCGTGGTGGCGCTGGGCGCGGCGACGGTTTCCGATCCGGCCGCCAACCCGCTGGTCGAGCCCGCCACGGCATCTCCCGCGCCGCCGCCAACCGGTCCCGCAACCACGGACCGTCCCGCTGCCGCCGCGCCCGTCGTGGAGCCCAGGCGATGAGCCGCGCACGCAGCGGCTGGATCCTGCCGGTCAGCATCGTGATCGCGCTGCTCCTCGGCCTGTTGCCGCTGCCGCCGGCACTGCAGCCGCTGCGGCCCTACTGGCTGGCGCTGATCCTGGCGTACTGGGTGATCGAGGCGCCGGAAAGCGCGGGGCTGGGGTTCGCCTTCATCGTCGGCCTGGTCGCCGACCTGATGTTCGGCGGCCTGCTCGGCGAACAGGCGCTGCGACTGGTCATCATGACCTTCATCCTGCAGCGCTTCCGCACGCGCCTGCGCTTCTTCCCGCTGGCGCAGCAGGCGCTGGCCATCGGCGTGCTGTTATTGAACGACCGCGTGGTCGCCGGCGCCGTGCACCTGGCAGTTGGCGAACCGGCGCTGCCCTGGAGTTACTGGTGGGCGCCACTGCTGGGCATGCTGCTGTGGCCGCCGCTGTTCCTGTTGCTGGACGCGATGCGCCTGGGCAAGCGCAAGTAGGCCATGGGACCGGCGCGCCGCCCGTCGAAGAACCCGCATGCGGAAGCCGACCAGTTCCGCCGCCGCGCGGTGCTCGGTTTCGTCGTGGTGGCGATCGCGTTGTTCGGCCTGGGGGGCTGGTATTTCAAGTTGCAGGTCCTCGACCACGCCGCCTACGCGACCCTGTCCGAAGCCAACCGGATCAAGCCCAAGCCGGTGGTGCCGGGACGCGGCAGCATCTTCGATCGCAAGGGCAGGCTGCTGGCCGAGAACGTGCCCGCGTTCCGCCTCGACGTGTTGCCGGAGAAGGCGGGCGACATCGACAGGCTGGTGGTCGAGCTCGGCAGGATATTCAGCCTGGCGCCGGAAGACATCGAGCGCTTCAACGCCACCCGCAAGGCGACCCGTGGGTGGCGCCCGGTGACCCTGAAACTGCGGGTCAGCGAGGACGAGATGGCGCGTTTCGCGGTGGACCGTTGGCGTTTCCCGGGGGTGGAGCTGGAGCC
>JBOHXX010000346.1:0-3004 GCA_050737675.1 Pseudoxanthomonas sp. | reverse complement strand
TCAGATGGGTGCGGCGCTGACCCCCGCGCCGGATGACGCTGAAACTAGCACCGGGAAGCGGCTGCGGCAAGCGCCGCGCACGGAAACCCGTTCAGGTTCTTGTTCCGGTAGGAGCGCCCCATGGGCGCGAGCTCTTCCCTCGGATCGCGAGAAGAAGCAGGAGCTCGCGCCCATGGGGCGCTCCTACGGATCGGGCGGTTCAGGCGGTCGAAGCGGCCGAGCCGATGCCTTTTTCGATCATCTGGGTCAGCTGGCCCTTGCCCACGGCGCCGACCTGGGTGGCCTGGACCTGGCCGTCCTTGAACAGCAGCAGCAGCGGGATGTTGCGGACGTGGTACTTGATCGCGGTGGCGCGGTTGTCGTCGACATTGAGCTTGACCACCTTCAGCCGGCCTTCGTAGGTCTGGGCCAGTTCGTCCAGCACCGGGGCGATCATCTTGCAGGGGCCACACCATTCGGCCCAGAAATCGACCAGTACCGGTTCGTCGGACTGCAGCACGGCCGCGTCGAAATCGGCATCGCCGACGTGTGTCACCTTGTCGCTCACTTTGGGGGTCTCCTGCGGGATCCGCGGACAGGATGGCCGGAATGGCCACCGCATTACTGTAAACTGGGGCGTTGCACGATGGATTCCAAGGGCCCTGAGGGGTTCCCGGATCTCGCGCAAGACCGGTGAGGGGCGCAGTGTGCGACGCCGGTGACGACGATGCAAGCGCATCGAACCTGCGTACCGCGCGCACTACATTGCGCACCACATAAAGAAGAAAGCATGAGCGACAAGCCGCTAACCGATATCACCTTTTCCTCGTTCGACCTGCATCCCGCGCTCCTCGCCGGGCTGGAAGCCGCCGGTTTCTCGCGCACCACACCGATCCAGGCCATGACCCTCCCGGTCGCCCTGCCGGGCGGCGATGTCGCCGGCCAGGCCCAGACCGGCACCGGCAAGACCCTGGCCTTCCTGGTCACGGTGATGAACCGCTTGCTGACACGCCCGGCGTTGGCCGACCGCAAGCCCGAGGATCCGCGCGCGTTGATCCTGGCGCCGACCCGTGAACTGGCCATCCAGATCCACAAGGATGCGGTGAAGTTCGGCGCCGACCTGGGCCTGCGCTTCGCCCTGGTCTATGGCGGCGTCGACTACGACAAGCAGCGCGAGCTGCTGCAGCAGGGCGTCGACGTGATCATCGCCACGCCCGGCCGGCTGATCGATTACGTGAAGCAAAGCAAAGTGGTCTCGTTGCACGCCTGCGAGATCTGCGTGCTGGACGAAGCCGACCGCATGTTCGACCTGGGCTTCATCAAGGACATCCGCTTCCTGCTGCGCAAGATGCCGGAACGGACCACGCGCCAGACCCTGCTGTTCTCGGCCACGCTCAGCCACCGCGTGCTGGAACTGGCCTACGAGCACATGAACGAGCCGGAAAAGCTCGTGGTCGAAACCGAATTCATCACCGCCGCCAAGGTCCGCCAGAAGGTCTATTTCCCGGCCAACGAGGAAAAGATCCCGCTGCTGATCGGCCTGCTGTCGCGCAGCGAAGGCGCGCGCACGATGATCTTCGTCAATACCAAGGCCTGGGTCGAGCGCGTGGCGCGGTCGCTGGAGAAGGCCGGCTATCGCGTAGGCGTGCTCTCGGGCGACGTACCGCAGAAGAAGCGCGAAAGCCTGCTGCGGCGCTTCCAGGCCGGCCAGCTCGAGATCCTGGTCGCCACCGACGTGGCCGCCCGCGGCCTGCACATCGACGGCGTGTCGCACGTCTACAACTACGACCTGCCGTTCGACGCCGAGGACTACGTGCACCGCATCGGCCGCACCGCGCGCCTGGGCGCGGAAGGCGACGCGATCAGCTTCGCCTGCGAGATCTACGCGCAGAGCCTGCCGGAGATCGAGGCCTACATCGCGCAGAAACTGCCGGTGGAAGCGGTGACCGCCGAGGTGCTGACCGCGATTCCGCGCGCGCCACGCGCGGCGCCCGAACCCGGCGCCGAAGTGGACGAGGACGAAGGCGAGAGCATCGGCACGATCTTCAAGGAGGCGCGCGAACAGCGCATCGCCGACGAACAGCGTCGCGGTGGCCGTCCGGGTGGCAGCAGTAGTGGTCGCAGCGGTCCCGGCCGCGGACCGGGCGCAGGCCCGCGTTCGCGTCCAGGCTCCGCCGCCGATGGCAAGCCCCGCGCGCCGCGTCCGCCACGCAGCGAGACCCCGGCAGTTGCAGTGTCCGCACCGGTTGCCGCCGCTGCCCTGGGGTCGGCCAAGCCCGAGGGTGAGCGCGCGCCGCGCAAGCGTCGTCGCCGTCGCAATGGCATGCCGCTGGAAGGCGCCGAAGCCGTGGCTTCGACATCGCAGCAAGTGCGGGCCGTGCCGGCGCCGATCGCCGCGAAGCCGGCCGCCGACAACTCGTCGTTCCTCACCAAGCTGGGCCGCAAGCTCAAGTCGCTGGTGTCGGGGTCGTAGTGCTTTCCCTTCTCCCGATGGGGGAAGGGAACAAGGCATAATCGGCTCCATGAGCGTCCTGCGATTCGAAAACGTCAGCAAGCAATATCCCGGCGGCCACGAGGCGCTGGCGGACGTGAGTTTCGAAGTGGCGCAAGGCG
This sequence comes from Pseudoxanthomonas sp., assembly GCA_050737675.1. Lineage (GTDB taxonomy): Bacteria > Pseudomonadota > Gammaproteobacteria > Xanthomonadales > Xanthomonadaceae > Pseudoxanthomonas_A. Next base: position 412 of record JBOHXX010000346.1, on the reverse strand, counting down.
AGATGCTGTTCGTCACCGGTCATTCCGGCGCCGGCAAGAGCACCTTGCTGAAACTGATCCACCTCAGCGAACGCCCCAGCCGTGGCGCGGTGGTGTTCGCGGGACGCAACCTGCTGAAGGTGCGTGGCGGCCGCATTCCCCTGCATCGTCGCGAAGTCGGCGCCGTCCACCAGGACCACCGGTTGCTGTCAGAACGCACCATCGCCGAGAACGTCGCCCTGCCGTTGATCCTGCGCGGCGACCGTCGCGCCGACATCGGCAAGCGCGTGCGCGAAGTATTGGCACGCATGGGCCTGGGCCATCGCGAGAAGGCGTTGCCTTCGCAGCTGTCGGCGGGCGAACAGCAGCGCGTCGGCATCGCCCGCGCGATCGTCGCCGAGCCGCGCCTGCTGGTCGCCGACGAACCCACCGG
>JBOHXX010000345.1:0-3005 GCA_050737675.1 Pseudoxanthomonas sp. | reverse complement strand
AATCGCGGCTGCGCGATCACCAACCGCTCGCCGATGCCACAGGCATCCCGCGAGCGGTTCGACCGGGTCGTGGTCCAGGTGCGCCTGCGTTGCGGCACGCCGGAACTCGCCGCCGTGTTGCATTCGCTGGAAAGCGGCACGCCCAGGCTGTTCGTCGACAACCTGAGCGTGCTGTCCCAGCACTACACCTATCTGGCCAATGTGGCCGGGGGAAGCGGTGCGGGACTGGAAGTCAGCTTCGATCTGTATGGCTACCTGAGGCCCGTGCAGGGTACTTCGCCGGCCACCGGTGTGAACGACGCCGTTGTCTCCGCAACGCAGGGGGCGACCAATGCGGAATGACGCCATCGGCCCGCGGACCTGGCTGCTGGCGGCCCTCGCCGGCTGGGCGATATTGGCCTGGTTGCTGGCCTTGTTCGGCATGGGTGGCAGCATCCGTCCGTTGCCCGCCGATCCCGGGCTGGTGCAGGCATTGCCGCAATTGCGCCCGCCGGCGGACGAGCGCCTGGGCCCGATGGCGCAATACGCCGAGATCAACGCGCGGCCGCTGTTTTCGGAAAGGCGCCAGCCCGAGGCCTTCTTCATCTCGGGTGAGGAGGGCGGCGAGCAACCGCAGAGCTTCGACTTCGTCCTCAGCAGCGTGTTGATCACGCCTGGCTTGAAGATGGCCATCCTGCAAACCAAGGAAGGCGGTGAGTCGGTGCGGGTCAAGCTGGGCGAATCGCCCGAGTCCGCACCCAACTGGCAACTGATGGAAATCAATCCGCGCAGCGTGGTCATCGCCGGGCCGGAAGGCCGGCAGACGCTGGAGCTGCGCGTATTCGACGGCGTCGGTGGCCAACCCCCCACGGCCATGCCGCCACCGCCGGCATCCATGCCGACTGGCCCGGTGCAGCAAGTACAACCGCCGCGCAGATCGACCGGTTCGACGACGGGTGGCGCCAAGCCGCCAGCGGTGTCGGCCGATGCCATGCCCGCCCAGGCGGAAAGCGCGGCGGCACCGGCGCCGGAACCTGAACTGACCACCGAGCAGCAGATGGACCTGATCCGCAAGCGCATCGAAGCCCGCCGCGCGCAGCTGCGCGAACAGGGCCGGGTTCCGCCCCCGCCCCCACAGAACAAGACTAATAAGTAGAGTGCCGGCATGAAGTCACGTCTGATCCTGGTTTCCCTGTTGACCGGCCTGCTGGCCGCCTGTGCCAGCGTGCCGACCCCGGACCTACGCCGCGAGGCCGACCTCAATCGCGCCAACGCCAGCGCTGCCGGCGGAGCGCAGACCTCGCCGCTGAACTCGGTCGAGGAACCCGAAACCGGGCCGCAGGCGGTGATCCGTCGCGGCAATGGCCAGACCATCAACCGCAGCGCCGCCGCCGCGCCCATGCCTTCGCTTGCCGGCGCCAGCAATGGCTCGGCCACCTTCAACTTCGAGGGCGAATCCGTGCAGGCCGTGATCAAGGCCATCCTCGGCGACATGCTCGGCCAGAACTACGTGATCGCGCCGGGCGTGCAAGGCACGGTGACCCTGGGTACGCCCAAGCCGGTGTCGCCGGCACAGGCCATGACCCTGCTGGAACAGGTGCTGGCCCAGAACAACGCGCGCATGGTCTACAGCGATGGCCGCTACAACATCATGCCCGCCGACCAGGCGCTGTCCGGGACGCTTGCGCCGCGTACCGGCACGGCCGCCAACGCGCGCGGTTTCGAGGTGCGCGTGGTTCCCCTGCGTTTCATTTCCGCCAGCGAAATGAAGAAAGTGCTGGAGCCCTACGCGCGCCCCAACGCCATCGTCAACACCGACAACGCCCGCAACGTCATCACCCTGGCGGGTACCCGCAGCGAACTGGAAAACTACCTGCGCACGGTCGAGATCTTCGACGTCAACTGGCTGGCCGGCATGTCGGTGGGCGTGTTCCCGCTGCAGTCCGGGCGCGCGACCAAGGTGGTCGCCGACCTGGAGAAGGTCTTCGGCGAAACCAGCAAGACCCCCAGCGCCGGCATGTTCCGCTTCATGCCGCTGGAAGGCGCCAACGCGGTGCTGGTGATCACCCCGCAGGCCGCCTACCTGGACGACATCCAGGACTGGCTGGAACGCATCGACAGCGCCGGCGAAGGCTCGCGCCTGTTTTCCTACGAGCTGAAATACATCAAGGCCAAGGACCTGGCCGATCGCCTGGCGGAAGTCTTCGGCAGCGGCGGCAACAGCGGCCAGGACACCGGCGGCAACGGTGCGACTTCGCTGATGCCGGGCACTGATCCGGTGCAGATCAAGGACGGCGGCATGGATGGCGGCAACGGGGCGGTCGAATTCGGCAATGGCGGATCTTCGTCATCCGGAACCGGCACAGGCGGAACCGGCGGCGGTGGTTCCATGTCATTGGGCCAGCGCGGCAACGGCAATGGCAGCGTCACGTTGCAAGTGGAAGGCGACAGGGTGGGCGTGGCCGCGGTGGAAGAGACCAACTCGATCCTGGTGCGGGCCAATGCCGGCGCATGGAAATCGATCAGGGACGTGATCGAAAAACTCGACGTGATGCCGATGCAGGTGCATATCGAGGCCCAGATCGCCCAGGTGCAGCTGACTGGCGAATTGAACTACGGCGTGCAATGGTTCTTCGAGAAAGGCGCTACCGATAACGGCCTGCCCGACGTGACCAGCCGTGGAACCGGCATTCCCAGCAAGTGGAGCACGCTGGGGGCAAGCATAGGCGGCGTTTCAGGCCCGGGCCTGGCCTGGACGCTCCTCAAGAATGATGCGGCAGCCGTCATCAACGCGCTGGACGAAGTGACCAACGTCCGCTTGTTGCAGACCCCTTCGGTGTTCGTGCGCAACAACGGCGAAGCCACGCTCAATGTCGGCGATCGCATCCCGGTGTCTTCGGTTTCGGTCAATCCCATTTCCGGCGACGGCACCACCTTTTCGCAGGTGCAGTACCTGGAGACCGGGATCACCCTGAGGGTGCGGCCGCGGATAACCCGGGACGGCACCGTGTTCCTCGATATCGTCC
>JBOHXX010000344.1:0-3032 GCA_050737675.1 Pseudoxanthomonas sp. | reverse complement strand
TCGAAGTGGAGATCAAGGTCCCGGAAAGTTTCGCCCGCGACCTGGCCATCGGCATGCCGGCGCAGATCACCAGCAACAACGTGCAATACCCCGCGCAGGTCTCGGCGGTGTCCCCGGAAGTGGTCAACGGCGAGGTCAACGCGCGCCTGCGTTTCGCCCAGGGCAAGCAGCCGCCGGGCCTGCGCCAGAACCAGCGCCTGTCCGCGCGCATCGTGCTGGACACGCGGCGCAACGTGCTGATGGTCGAGCGCGGTTCGTTCCTGGAGCAGGGCGGCGGCTTCGCCTATGTCGTCGACGGCAGCCATGCCGTGCGCCGCCCGATCCAGACCGGGGCCAGCAGCCTGGGCGCGGTGGAAATCGTCTCCGGCCTGCAGCCGGGCGAGAAGATCGTCGTCTCCGGCAGCGACCAGTTCGGCGATGCCGAGCGCGTGACGATCAACTGACCGGCTGCAACCCATCGCCTTCCCATTGCATCACCCACCTATCCCCGACAACCCGCCAAAGGAAACTCCGATGCTCGACATGCGCCAGGTCACCAAGGTCTACCGCACCGCCATGGTCGAAACGCACGCCTTGCGCGCGCTCGACCTGCACGTGAAGGAAGGCGAATTCGTCGCCGTCACCGGGCCTTCGGGTTCCGGCAAGACCACCTTCCTCAACATCGCCGGCCTGCTCGAGGATTTCACCGGCGGCGAGTTCACCCTGGATGGCGAGAACGTGAAGGGCCTTTCCGACGACGCGCGCAGCCGCCTGCGCAACCAGAAGATCGGCTTCATCTTCCAGGGCTTCAACCTGATCCCCGACCTCAACCTGTTCGACAACGTCGACGTGCCATTGCGCTACCGCGGCATGTCGGCCAAGGACCGCAAGCTGCGCATCGAGGATTCGCTGGGCCTGGTCGGGCTGGGTTCGCGGATGAAGCATTTCCCGGCGGAACTTTCCGGCGGCCAGCAACAGCGCGTGGCGATCGCCCGTGCGCTGGCCGGCAGCCCGCGCCTGCTGCTGGCCGACGAACCGACCGGCAACCTGGACTCGCAGATGGCGCGCGGGGTGCTGGAACTGCTGGAGGACATCAACGCGCAGGGCACGACCATCATCATGGTCACCCACGACCCGGAACTGGCCGCGCGCGCGCAGCGCAACGTGCACATCGTCGATGGCATGGCCACCGACCTGTCGGTGGAACCGGCGCTGATCCGCGCCGCACAGGCGGCCGGCGCCTCCGTCGGCACTTCGGTCTAAGGGGAACGCCATGTTCGGCAACAGCATGTTCGCCTACTACTTCCACCTGGCCCTGCGCAGCTTCAGGCGCAACAAGGTCCTGACCGCGCTGATGGTGCTGGCGATCGCCCTGGGCATCGGCGCCAGCATGACCACGCTGACCGTGTTCTACGTACTGTCCGGCGATCCGGTGCCGACGCGCAGCGACCAGCTGTACTACGTGCAGATGGCGCCGGAGAGCATGAACGGCTTCACCCCCGGCGAAGAACCGGCCCAGCAGGTGACGCGTTTCGATGCGGAGAAGCTGTTGCGCGAGAAGCGTGGCGACCGCCAGGCCTACATGACCGGCGGCGGCGCGGCGATCACCCCGGACAAGCAGGGCCTGATGCCGTTCCAGGTGGATGCGCGTTATTCCACCGCCGACATCTTCCCGATGTTCGACGTACCGTTCCTGTTCGGTTCCGGCTGGAGCGCCACCGAGGACGAACGCCATGGCCGGGTGGCGGTGCTGGCCAAGGCGCTGAACGACAAACTGTTCGGCGGCGCCAACAGCGTCGGCAAGACCGTGCGCCTGGACAAGGTCGATTTCACCATCGTCGGTGTGATCGACGAATGGCGGCCGACGCCACGCTTCTACGACATGAACAGCGACCAGTTCGGCGAACTGGAACAGGTGTTCCTGCCGTTCTCCACTTCGCGCGACCTGAAGATGGGCCGCAACGGCAGCATGGACTGCTGGGGCGATTCGGGAACGGATCCGGAAGGCTCCACCGGGGTCAACGCGCCCTGCGTGTGGATCCAGTACTGGGTGCAGCTGGACAGCGCGGCCAAGGCTTCGGCCTACAAGCAGTACCTGACCAACTATTCCGACCAGCAACGCAGCGCGGGCCGTTTCGAACGGCCGACCAATGTGCGCCTGCGCAACGTGATGGAGTGGCTGGACTTCAACAAGGTCGTTCCGGGCGACGTGCGCCTGCAGGTCTGGCTGGCGTTCGGCTTCCTGCTGGTGTGCCTGCTCAACACTGTCGGCCTGCTGCTGGCCAAGTTCCTGCGCCGCAGCAGCGAGGTCGGCGTGCGGCGTGCGCTGGGCGCATCGCGCCGGGCCATCTTCACCCAATGCCTGATCGAGGCCGGGACGATTGGCCTTGCCGGCGGCATCGCAGGACTGCTGCTGGCATGGCTCGGGCTGTGGGCGGTACGCCAGCAACCGGCCAGCTATGCCGAACTCGCGCACCTGGACCCGTGGATGCTGCTGGCGACCTTCGGCCTGGCCATCGCAGCCAGCCTGCTGGCCGGGATAGTGCCCGCCTGGCAGGCCATGCAGGTCACGCCCGCGATGCAGTTGAAGTCGCAATAACGCTTTCTCCCCTCCCCTTCGCCTGCGGCGAAAGGGAGGACAACGCCCGAACTCACGGAGAATTTCCATGGAACTGCGCCCCATCCTTTCCACCCTGTTGCGCCACAAGACCGCGGCCGCGCTGATCGTGCTGGAGATCGCGTTGAGCTGCGCGATCATCTGCAACGCGATGTTCCTGATCGGCGAGCGACTCGATCGATTGCAACTGGTCAGCGGCGTGGCCGAGAACGAAGTCGTGCGCGTGCAGCTGACCGGCATCGGCGAAGACGCCGACGCCGAGGCGCTGACCCGCAGCGACCTGGCCCAGCTGCGCGGCCTGCCCGGGGTCAAGGCGGCCTCGGTGACCAACCAGGTGCCGTTCGTGAATTCGTCCTGGAACACCTCGGTCACCATGGTCAAGGACCAGAAGCAGCCGACCCTCAGCGCCACGACCTACATGGGCGACGAGCAGTTC
>JBOHXX010000343.1:0-3060 GCA_050737675.1 Pseudoxanthomonas sp. | reverse complement strand
GGTCAGGCGGCTGGGATGCACGTTCTGCTGGCGCGCCAGTTGCGCAAGATAATGCGCGGTGGCCTCGCCTTCCACGGTGGGATTGGTGGCGATGATCAACTCGGTGATCCCGCCTTGCGCCAGTCGTTCGGACAGCGCATCGAGTCCGAGCTCGCGCGGGCCGATGCCATCCAGCGGCGACAACCGGCCCTGCAGGATGAAGTAAAGACCGCGATAACCGGTGGCCTGTTCGATCGCAAGGCGATCGGCCGGCGATTCCACCGCGCACAGCAACTGCTGGTCGCGGCTGGAACTGGCGCAGATGGCGCAGACTTCGGTTTCGGTGAAGTCACGGCAATGTTTGCAATGGCCGATGTGCTCCAGCGCCACGCCCAGCACCGCGGCCAGGCGCTTGCCGCCCTCGCGTTCGCGCTCGAGCAACTGGTAGGCCATGCGCTGCGCGGTCTTCTGGCCGACACCGGGCAGGATGCGCAGGGCTTCGATGAGTTGGTCGAGTAAAGGCGCGCTCATGGCTTCAAGGCCCTCCCCTTGCGCAGGCAGGAGGAGGTTGGGAGAGGGTCGAGGAGGGACAGTGCTGCATGGATATCACGCAAATCCCCCATGGTTTCACAGGGGAGGAAGCGAGAATCAGAACGGCATCTTCATGCCCGGCGGCAATTGCATGCCGGCAGTGGCGGCGCCCATCTTGCTCTTGGACTCGGCATCGATCTTGTTGGAGGCGTCGTTGAATGCGGCCGCGATCAGGTCCTCGGCCATTTCCGGATCGGACAGCACGCTTGGATCGATGCGTACCTTCCTGCACTCCTTGGCCCCGGTCAGGGTCACGCTGACCATGCCGCCGCCGGCGCTGCCGGTGACTTCCAGGCTGGCCAGTTCTTCCTGCGCACGCTGCATGTTTTCCTGCATCTTCTGCGCTTGCTGCATCAGTTGGGCGATATTTCCACGCATTGTCTTACCTGTTATTCGTCGAAGGGGCGGATGGAATCCGGAACCAGTCTGGCGCCGTGCTGCTGGATCAGGCGCTGTACGTCCGGGTTGTTCATGAAATTTTCTTCATCGGCGCTCTGGCGGATATTGCGCTCGCGATGGCTGCGCTGCTGCAGCGTTTCCGATTCGCCGAGCGCATGGTCGAACACGATACGCGGCGCGATACCGAGTTTGGCCGCCAGGACGCTGGACAATTCGGCCAGCGACTTTTCCGAACGCAGGTAGTCGAAGCCCGCGTCCAGCGACAACTTCAGCACGCCGTCGCCATGGCCAACGAAGGCGGCGTTCTCGGCCAGCTGGCGCGCCGCGCCTTTCATGCCGCTGTTACCGGCGAACTGCAGCCATTCCTCGGCGGTCGCGATGGCGGCGACTTCAATGGAGGTCGCGACCGTGATCGACTCGGGTACCGGAGCAGGTTTCGTCGCGGGTGCGACCACGGGCGCGATTTCCCGATTGGCGATAACTGCCGCGGCTTCCGCTTTCGTCGCTACCGGCTTCGATGGCGGCAAAGCAGTAGTCGCCACAGACGCCGACGATGGCTTCACAGCTTCGGCCGTGCCTGTAACTTCCGCCGATACCTGCCCTGCTCCAGCCGGACGGAACGCCAGCATCCGCAACACGCTCATCTCGAAACCGGCGCGCGTGCTGGGCGCCAGGTATAGATCGCGTCGTCCATTCACCGCCATCTGGTACCAGAGCTGCACCACTTCCGGGCGCAGGCGCCGGGCGAAATCATCGGCGTCGATGCCGTCGGCTTCGATCGCCACGCCTGGCACCAGCTGGCGCACCTGGATGCGATGCAGCGCCTCGGCCAGCGCATCGAGCACGCCATTCCAGTCCGGCGAGAATTCGGCCAGCGCGGCAACGACCTGCAGCAGGCGGGCGCCGTCACCACTGACCAGTGCGCCGAGCATGGCGCCGACCTGGGTGCGATCGACCGTGCCGAGCATCGTCCGCACGCCTTCCTCGCGCAGGGCGCCGCCGTCTCCGTTGCCGGTGTAGGCGATGGCCTGGTCCAGCAACGAGAGGCCGTCGCGCAGGCTGCCGTCGGCGGCCTTGGCGATCTGGCGGATGGCGCTGGCGTCGGCGTCGATTGCCTCGGCGGCCAGGATCCTGCCGATCTGCCCGGAGATCTGGTCTTCGTCCAGGCGCTTGAGGTTGAACTGCAGGCAACGCGAAAGGACGGTCACCGGCAGCTTCTGCGGGTCGGTGGTGGCGAGCAGGAACTTCACATGCCCGGGCGGCTCTTCCAGGGTCTTCAGCAGCGCATTGAACGCCGCCTTCGACAGCATGTGCACTTCGTCGATCAGGTAGACCTTGAACTTGCCGCGCGAAGGCATGTACTGCGCGTTCTCGATCACCTCGCGTACGTCGTCCACGCCGGTATTGGACGCGGCGTCGATTTCCAGCAGGTCCAGGTAGCGGCCGGAATCGATGTCAAGGCAGGTCGAGCACTTGCCGCAGGGTTCGGCGCTGGTGCCTTCCTCGCAATTCAGCGATTTGGCGAAGATCCGCGCAATGGTGGTCTTTCCGACGCCGCGGGTGCCGGTGAACAGGAAGGCATGGTGCACGCGGCCACTTTCAAGCGCGTTGGTCAGCGCGCGCACCACATGCTCCTGCCCGACCAGCTCGGAAAAACGCTTCGGGCGCCACTTTCTGGCAAGGACGAGATAGGACATCAGGCAACCGTTTCCATCTGAACGATCATTGTGCCATGGCCCGCCGCAACCGCTGCGAACCGGCCTGGCCTTCTGCAGGTCCGGGGCGGCAGGACCGGGGGGACTCGCTTTAAATCGTCGCGACCGCTAGAATTCGCGGCCCTGAAAGCGGCTTTGCGCCACCTTCAGGTCCCGGAGAGGTGTCCGAGCGGTTGAAGGAGCACGCCTGGAAAGTGTGTAAGCGTCTAAACCGCGCTTCGGGGGTTCGAATCCCCCTCTCTCCGCCAGTTTTGAAGTTTTGATGCGTCGCCAGATGCATGTTCCATGGATGCATGTCCTATGGTGGCCCCGTCGGCCCCTCGCGACGCTAGGTTGAAAACTCCGCCAGGGCCGGAAGGCAGCAACGGTATTGACT
>JBOHXX010000342.1:0-3069 GCA_050737675.1 Pseudoxanthomonas sp. | reverse complement strand
GTCCTTCACCTTGCCGCCGCGGTCGACGAAGATGCTGCCGTTTACGGTCCCGATGCCGCCATTGACGGTGACATCGCGTTCCAGCTTGATCCCGCCGTTGACCGTTTCCAGTTTCCCGGCAACGGCTTTCTCGCCGACGCTGATACTGCCGTTGACGGTGCTGGCACTGTCGGTGGTCGCGCCGCTGGCGATGTGGATGCTGCCGTTGACGGTTTCCAGGTCGCCGTAGGCCTGGCCGGATTCGGCGTTGATGCCGCCATTGACCTTGGAGATGTCTTCCGCAGCGAAGACGTTGCCGGCACTCAGGGCCAGGGCGATGAACAGGGCGGTGCGGATCTGGGACATGGGCGGATTCCTGTCTGGGTGGTGCGGATTGGGATGCGCAGGACGGGGTGAGGGTTTAAGGCGAGGGTTTGATCGCGCGCGGGTCGCCATCACAGCATGCTTCGCTACAATCCTCACCTGCCTGAAGTCACCCGTCGTATCCACCGGAGTTCCGCCGTGCCTGCATCCCCCGCGCGTCCCAAGCCAGTCGTCCTGCTGATCCTCGATGGCTGGGGTTATCGCGAAGAGACCGCCGACAATGCGGTCGCGCAAGCCACGTTGCCGAACTGGCAACGACTGCTGGCCACTGCACCCAACACGCTGATCCATACCGAAGGTCGCCACGTGGGCCTGCCCGACGGGCAGATGGGCAATTCGGAGGTCGGGCACATGAACCTGGGCGCCGGCCGCATCGTCTACCAGGACCTGACCCGGATCGATGCGGCGATCGAGGATGGCAGCTTCTTCGACAATGCGGAACTGGTGGGTGCCTGTGACGACGCGAAGCATGGCGGTCGCACCCTGCATGTCTTCGGCCTGCTGTCGCCGGGCGGCGTGCACAGCCACGAAAACCAGATCTTCGCCATGCTCGAACTGGCCAAGCGTCGTGGTGTGGCGCGGGTGGCAGTGCATGCCTTCCTGGACGGGCGCGACACCCCGCCGCGCTCGGCCGAAGCCAGCCTGCAATCGCTGCAGGCGCTGTGTGCGAAGTTGGGCAACGCACATATCGCGACGGTCAGCGGCCGTTATTACGCCATGGACCGCGACAAACGCTGGGATCGCCTGCGGCTGGCTTGGGATGCGATCGTCGAAGCGAAGAGTGAGCACCACGCCATCGATGCGCTGTCCGCGCTGCATGCCGCCTATGCGCGCGGCGAGAACGACGAGTTCGTGTTGCCGGCCGTGATCGAAGGCGCTCAGGGGATGCAGGACGGCGACGCGGTGGTGTTCATGAACTTCCGCGCCGATCGCGCGCGGCAGATCACTGCCGCCTTCGTTTCGCCCGGCTTCGATGGCTTCGAGGCGCGGCGACCCAAGCTCTCGCGCTTCGTCTGCCTGACCGAATACGACGCGAAGCTGCCGGCCGCAGTCGCCTTCGGTCCCGACGACCTGCACCACACCCTTGGCGAGTTGGTTGCCGAAGCGGGCCTGACCCAGTTGCGCGTCGCCGAGACGGAAAAATACGCGCACGTGACCTTCTTCTTCAGCGGTGGCCGCGAGGAACCCTTCGGTGGCGAGGAACGCATCCTGGTTCCCAGCCCCAGGGTCGCCACCTACGACCTGCAGCCGGCCATGAGCCTTCCCGAATTGACCGCGAAGCTGGTCGATGCGATCGGCTCGGATCGGTTCGACGTGATCGTCTGCAACATCGCCAACCCGGACATGGTCGGCCACAGCGGCGACCTGCAGGCCGCGATCCTCGCCGCGCAGGCGGTGGACATCGCCATCGGCGCGGTCGATGCCGCGGTGCGCGCACGACACGGCGCGCTGGTCATCACCGCCGACCATGGCAACCTGGAAATGATGCGCGACCCGATCACCGGGCAGCCGCATACCGCGCATACGGTCGGCCCGGTGCCGCTGGTCTATGTCGGTGAGCGTGAAAATGCGTCTTTGCGCAGCGGCGGCGCCTTGCGCGACGTGGCGCCGACCTTGCTCGACTTGCTCGGGTTGCCGCAGCCTGCGGAAATGACTGGTCGCAGCCTGTTCGACAACGCGCAATGACACATCGTTTCGCTACTTTCTGCGTCGCGCTGGTGCTCGCTTCCGCCGCCGTCGCTCCGGCGCCCGCGCAAAGCCAGCGCGAGGCCGAGAAGAAATTGCAACGCCTGCGCGGCGAACTGAAGGACATCGCCCGCGAACGCCGCAAGCTGGAAGATGCGCGCGGCGAAGCTGCGCGCAAGCTGCGCGAAGCCGATGAACAGGTTGGAAAGTCCAGTCGTTCCCTCAACGAAACCATGACCGCACTGCAGCGCGAGGAAGCCGCGCTCGCCGACCTGCAGCGACAGCGCGATGACATGCGCCAGCGCCTGGGACAGCAACGCCAGCAATTGACCGCGCTGGTCCGCGCGTCCTACCAGATGGGTAGCGATGCGCCGTTGAAGGTACTGCTGTCGCAGGATCGCGTGGCCGATGCCAGTCGGGCGCTGGCCTACCACCGCTATATCCAGGGCGATCGCGCACGCAGGATCGCCACGCTCAGCACCGAGTTGAAGGCGCTGGATGAGGTTGAGCGCGATATCACGGCGCGCCGTGCGCTACTGGACGCGACTCGCAGCCAGCAGCGCGCGAAAGTGGATGCGCTAGCCAAGGACCGCAAGGCCAACGCCGCGCTGACCGCCGACCTGGACCAGCGCTACCAGGATCGCAGTGCGCGTGAAAAGGCCCTGGGCCAGGATGCGCGTTCATTGGAAACCCTGCTCGCCAACCTGCGCGCCGCCGCCGCGCGCGCCGAGGCCGAACGCCGTGCCGAAGCCAGGCGCGTGGCCGCGGAACAGGCCGCGCAGAAAAAAGCCGCAGCGGCGCGCACGCCCGGCAGCAAGCCGGCGCCGGCCAATACTCCCCCGCGTCCCGTTGTGGCCAACGCGCCCGCGCTGAAAGTCGGTGGCCTGGGCTGGCCGCTATCGGGCAACCTGCTGGCCCGTTTCGGCGGGCGCATGCCCGACGGGCGCAGCAGTTCCGGCGTGCTGATCGGCGCGCCGACGGGGAGCACGATCACCGCGGTGGCCGACGGCAGCGTGGTCT
>JBOHXX010000341.1:0-3079 GCA_050737675.1 Pseudoxanthomonas sp. | reverse complement strand
ATCCACAGAGGACCCGCGTTGGCACTGTGATCGGAATGGACAGGCGACGGCGCACGTCCTCCAGGGCGGGATCAGCCCGGGATTGGCGGAACATCGCACGGTAATACCCCAGCGACGCCTGCAGGGCGCCGGGTTCGGCCAGCATCCGCTTGATCCGCGCGACGTGGGCGCGGTCGTCGTAGGCCGGCGACCAGAGCTTCCAGAGGGATTCTATGAAGGCGAAGTTGCTGGCCTTGCAAAGCGCTTCCGGCAGCCACGGCAACTGGAACAGGAACCAGTGGAAGGAGCGCAGGATGTGTTTCGGCGATTTCCGGATCGTGCGGCGGACTTCGGTGGGATGCGGCACGGCCAGGATCACTGCGCGCCGGATCGATTCCGGATAAGCGGCCAACACCGCGTAGCTGATTGCCGCGCCCCAGTCCTGTCCCACCAGGTGGCAGGGTTGGCCCGCATTCAAGACATCGACCAGGCACTTGATGTCGGTGGCCAGGGTGGCGAGATCGAAATACCCGGCGCCCGGGATTCCAGTCGGCGGATATCCGCGCAGGAAGGGCGCCACGACCCGGTAGCCGGCTTCGGCCAGTGCCGGCATCTGCCGTTCCCAGGTGTGCGCATTGTCGGGGAAGCCGTGCAGCAGCAGGATCAGCGGGCCCTCGCCTGCTTCCACATAGGAAAAGCGCAAATTGTTCGCGGAAATTTCGCCCCTGTGCATGGGGCGATTGTTGCACGGGACCGGCAACGATCCTTACGAAATCATCCGATCCCAGAACGACTTCACGCCGTCCAGGAAAGTCGCCGATTTTGGCGAATGCTTGCGCGCATCCTCGCCGGTGAACGTCGCCTCGAACTTCTCCATCAGTTCGCGCTGTTCCTGGGTCAGGTTGACCGGGGTTTCCACCGCCACGCGGCAGAACAGGTCGCCGGTAGCGCGGCTGCGCACCGATTTGACACCCTTGCCGCGCAGGCGGAACAGCTTGCCGGTCTGGGTCTCGGCGGGGATGCGGATTTCCGCCTCTCCTTCCAACGTGGGCACGCGCACCGTGTCGCCGAGCGCAGCCTGGGAAATACGGATCGGCACTTCGCAATGCAGGTCGTCGCCGTCGCGCTGGAAAATTTCGTGTTCGCGCACGCGCACTTCCACGTACAGGTCGCCCGGCGGCGTGCCGGTGGGACCGGCTTCGCCCTCGCCCGCCAGGCGGATGCGGTCGCCGTTGTCGACGCCGGCCGGGATCTTCACCGACAGGACCTTTTCTTCCTCCACGCGTCCGGCGCCATGGCAGGTCTTGCACGGATTGCGGATGATCTGGCCGCGGCCGCCGCAATGCGGGCAGGCTTGCTGCATGGCGAAGATGCCGCGTTGCATGCGCACCTGTCCGCGACCGCCGCAGGTGCTGCAGGTCTCGGTCTTGCCGTCTTCCGAACCGGAACCGTGGCAGGGCTCGCACGCCGCCAGGGTCGGAATCTCGATGCGCTTCTCGACGCCGGCAACGGCCTCTTCGAGGTCAAGCTCCATCACGTAACCCACGTCGGCACCGCGCCGGGCAGCACGTGCGCCACCGCCTCCACCACCGAAGATGTTGCCGAAGATGTCGCCGAAGATGTCGCCCATGTCGGCCGGGTTGGGGCCCGCGCCACCACCGCCCATGCCGTGCTCGAACGCGGCGTGTCCGTGCTGGTCGTACATGCGGCGCTTGCCGCCGTCGGACAGTACTTCGTAGGCTTCCTTGCATTCCTTGAACGCGGCTTCCGCGGCGGAGTCGCCGGGATTGCGATCGGGATGGTGCTTCATCGCGCAGCGACGGTAGGCCTTCTTCAGCTCTTCCTCGCTGGCGTTGCGGGCCACGCCCAGGACTTCGTAATAGTCGCGTTTGCTCATGGCTTGATCGGGAACCAGGTTTCAGGAATCGGATAACAAGATGGAGCGGAGCAAACGCCCCGCTCCATCGGATCTACAGAATCACGATCGTTACCCGATCACTTCTTCTCGTCTTCTTTGACTTCGGTGAACTCGGCGTCGACCACGTCTTCGCCTGCATTCTGGCCGGAAGCTTCACCGGCCTCGCCCGCCCGTCCTGCCGCGGCGACCGCCGCGTAGAGCGACTGGCTGGCTTCTTCCAGGCTCTTGGTGCGGGCCTCGATCTGGGCCTTGTCGTCGCCCTTCATCGCGGTTTCGAGGTCGGCCAGCGCCGCCTCGACCTGGCCGATGACCGCGCCGTCGACCTTGCTGCCGTGCTCGGTGATGGCGCTGCGGGTGGCGTGGATCAGGCCGTCGGCCTGGTTGCGCGCCGACACCAGCTCGTGGAATTTCTTGTCCTCTTCGCGGTGCGCTTCGGCATCGGCGACCATCTGCTGGATCTCGGCTTCGGACAGGCCCGAACCGGACTTGATCTCGACCTTCTGTTCCTTGTTGGTCTTCTTGTCCTTGGCGCTGACGTGGATGATGCCGTTGGCGTCGATGTCGAACGACACCTCAACTTGCGGCAGGCCGCGCGGGGCCGGCTCGATGCCGGACAGGTCGAACCTGGCCAGCGACTTGTTGAAGCGGGCCTGTTCGCGCTCGCCCTGCAGTACGTGCACGGTCACCGCGGACTGGTTGTCCTCGGCGGTGCTGAAGGTCTGCGAAGCCTTGGTCGGGATGGTGGTGTTCTTCTCGATGATCTTGGTGAACACGCCGCCCAGGGTCTCGATGCCCAGGCTCAGCGGGGTCACGTCCAGCAGCAGCACGTCCTTGACGTCGCCGCCCAGCACGCCGCCCTGGATCGCGGCGCCCAGCGCCACGGCCTCGTCGGGGTTCACGTCTTTGCGCGGTTCCTTGCCGAAGAACTCGGTCACCGCCGCCTGCACTTTGGGCATGCGGGTCTGGCCACCGACCAGGATCACTTCACCGATGTCGCTGGTGCGGATGCCGGCATCGTTCATGGCGATGCGGCACGGCTCGATGGTCTTCTTCACCAGGTCTTCCACCAGGGCTTCCAGCTTGGCGCGGGTCAGCTTGATGTTGAGGTGCTTCGGGCCCGAGGCATCGGCGGTGACGTATGGCAGGTTCACTTCGGTCTGCTGCGAGGACGAGAGCTCGATC
>JBOHXX010000340.1:0-3082 GCA_050737675.1 Pseudoxanthomonas sp. | reverse complement strand
GCATGTGGTCGACCAGCGCGTAAGGCATCAGGTTGTCGCGCAGCTTTTCCACGTCGTTCTTGTCCGAAGGCGTGCTGCCGGCGCCGGAGTAGCCGGAAACGCCGAAGCATTGCGGAGGGCCCGCCAAACGGTCGAGCAAGGGCGAGATCGCAAGCTGCATGGCGGTGGCATAACAGCCGGGATTGCTGATGCGTTTCTGTCCGGCATAACGCGTGCGGGTGAGTTCGGGCAGGCCGTAGTACCAGCGATCATCGAAACGATAGTCCGCGGACAGGTCCACCAGCACCGTGTCCGGCACCTTCGCATCGATAGCCGCCACAATCTCCCCCGATTTTCCGTTGGGCAGCGCCAGGATCACTGCGTCGGCGCCCTTGGTCGCGACTTCGCCGTGGCCGAGGTTCTCGTAACGGAGCGCGCCACTGAAACCTTCGATGTGTTCGCCCACCAACTGTCCGGCCAGCTCGCGCGACGACACGAACGCCAGCTCCAGCGAAGGATGCCGGGCGATCAGGCGGATGAGTTCGGCGCCGGTATGGCCACGCGCGCCGATGATGCCGACCGAGTGACTAGCCATCGTTGCGGCCTCCGCGCTCCAGCCTGTACTGCAGGTTGCTTTTCACGCCGATCCATTCGCTGTCGAGGATGGAGAACACCACAGTGTCGCGCAGGCTGCCGTCGGCATGGCGACGATGGTTGCGCAGCACGCCGTCCTGCTTCGCGCCCAGGCGCGCGATGGCCGTGCGCGAGGCATGGTTGAACCAGCTCGTCTCCAGGTAGACCGACGCGCAGCCCAGGGTTTCGAAGGCATGGGTAAGCAACAGGAGCTTGGCCTCGGTGTTGAGTCCGGTGCGTTGCACGCGCGGCGCATACCAGGTGTAGCCGATGCTGAGCCGGGGAATGGAAGGATCGAGGTCGTAGAAGCGCGTACTGCCCGCGACCACGCCGTCGGCATCGCGCACCACGAAAGGCACTTCGATGCCCTGTGCCTGCTTGTCCAACGCGCCGCGCAACCAGGCGCCCGCGTCGGCCGCCTTCGGCACATTGGTGTACCAGAGCCTGGCCAGCGCATCGCCGTCCAGCGCCTGGCTGATTCCGTCCAGGTGTTCGATGGCCAGCGGCTCGAGCGACGCATGCGTGCCGGACAACCGGGGCGCGTGCCAATTCGCGGGGAAGTTCGATGGGTTCATCTCAGTCCACCAGCGTCGGCGTGCGCGTGCGGCAATGGGCGACGCAACGCTCGATATCGGTGAAATCCTCTATCCCGTACCAGAACACTTTCCACTTCTCCTGCTTGTAGCAGCCATCGGATTCGGCGTAATAGAAGATGTTGACCTGGTTGTTGTGGCGCGAGCGCCAGAACAACTGCGGATTCTCCTCGCGCATCACATGCCAGACCGCGCGCCCCAGGCCCTCGCCCTGCGCGTCGTCGAGCACGGCGAACTTGTCGAGGTAGGCGAAGCCCTCCTCCCGGGTGATGATCAGCGCGGTGCGATAGTTCTCGCTGATGTAGATGCGATGAGGCTTGGTGTCGTCGAAGTAACCTGCAACCAGCTTGCGCCCGAAACTGGACTCGATGAGCTCGCGCATCCGTGCCAGGTCCACGCCTTCCCAGGAATCGAATCGCAGCACGCGTTCGCCACGACGCACCAGCGTGCCGGAGCCCTTGTGGGTGAACAGCTCCTTGGCCAGCTCCGCGGGCCGGGTGATCGACACCGAGGATGTCAGCGGCAGCTTTTCCAGCAACCCCTTGATCTGTTCGATCTTCAGTCGCATGCCGCCGTTGATCCACGGCTGCGCCATCAGTTCGTCGTATTCGGTGGACAGGTTGATCGAATCGATCACGTTGCCTTGCGGGTCCAGCAGGCCGCCGGTGCCGGTCAGGAAGATGATCTTGTACGGCTGCAGCACCTGCACCAGCTCGTTGGCGGCGAAGTCGGCGTTGATGTTGAGGATCTGGCCACCGTGGGTCTCGCCCAGGCTGGCGATGACCGGGATCGACCCGGCTTTCAGGCTCGCCTCGATCGGCGACTGGTTGATCCGCTTCACTTCGCCGACCAGGCCGTAGGTTGCCTGGTCCAGGTACTCGGCCTCGAACACACCCGACACGATCGAGGTCGCGCGCGCACCCGATTGCTGCAGCGCCTCGACCAGGGACAGGTTCTGCTGCAGGAACACCTTGCGCACGATCGCCAGCACGTCCGGCGTGGTCACGCGCAAGCCGTCAACGGTCTGCTTGGCGATGCCGGCGGCGGCCATTTCCTCGTCCAGCTGCGGGCCGGCGCCATGCACCACGATGGGAGTCAAGCCGACTTCCTGCAGGAAGGTCAACGACGAGGTCAGCGCCTCGAGATCGTCGCGCAGCACCGCGCCACCGACCTTGACCACGGCGAAGCGCTTGGCGTCGAGCTGCGAGAACCGCTTGACGTACTGCGAGATCTCCTTGGCGCTGGCCATGCTGGACAGCAGGCGGATGATGGTCTGGCGGGTTTGCTTGTGCGATTCCATGTTTCAGTCGTTTCCGAAAATCCGCTGCACCGTGTCGGCGTAGCCTTGTAGTTGTTGCAGGGAAACCCATTCGTCGGCGGCATGCGCCTGGGCGATGTCGCCGGGGCCGTAGACCAGCGCGGTCAGGCCGGCATCGGAGAACAGCGAAGCCTCGGTCCAGAAATCGACCGCGTTGCCGACCGGAAGATCGAGTTCGTCGGCGAGGTCGCGTGCCGCCAGCCTGCGTTCCTCGGCGCGGGCCACGTCGCCGGAAGGCAGCGAAGGACCGCGGAAGGTTTCCTCGTATTCCGCCAAGGCATCGGCATTGGCGAAGTCTCGGAACTGCGCGTGCAGCGCCTGCATGTCCTGCGACGGCAGCGGACGGAAACCGAAGCGTAATTCGGCGCTCGGCGCGATCATGTTGGCCTTGATTCCACCTTCGACCCGTCCGATGTTGAAGCGCAGCCCGGTCAGGCCGCCGAAGCGCAGATGGTTCTGCGATTTAACGAAGTCCAGCGCATCGGTGCCCCAACGCATGGCGTTATGCACCGCGCTCAGCGACAGCGCATTCTCCGCCGAAGCGTGGCCCGCCTGGCCC
>JBOHXX010000339.1:0-3096 GCA_050737675.1 Pseudoxanthomonas sp. | reverse complement strand
GCCGAAGCCCGCCGATACCAGGGCCAGCCGCGCGCCGGTCGCGGCGACGAAACCAGGATCGGAGGAACCTGCGCTGCCATGGTGCGCGGCAAGCACCACGTCGGCACGGATGGCAGCAGGATCGCGGCGCAGCAATTCGCGTTCGATCACCTCGCCCATGTCGCCGGTCAGCAGCACCGATCCATGCCTGCTTTCCGCCCGCAACACGCAACTCGACTCGTTGGCGAGGTACGGAAAGTGCGGAGTCGGATGCAGGAAGCGGAAACGCACCCCGTCCCATTGCCAGGCCTGCCCGGCCACGCAGCGGTCCGTGGTCGCAACCGGTGAACCCGCGGGCGTCATGGACAGCGCCACGGGTACCTCAGCGCTGACCGATCCAAAACCACCGGCATGGTCGTTGTCGCCGTGGCTGATGACCACACGATCCAGTCGCGTGATGCCCATGGCGCGCAAGGTCGGGACCACCGCCCATTCGCCGGCATCGAAGCCATCGCGGACCGCAGGGCCGGTGTCATACAGCAGGGCGTGGTCCCGGGTACGAACCAGCACGGAAAGCCCCTGGCCTACATCGATCACCTGCAGTTGCACCTCGCCCTGCGCCGGCAATCCGCGATCCGGCCACAACAAAGGCAACCACAGCATCGTCGCCAGCGCCTTGCCCGGCACGCCGCGTGGCAGCAGCATCCAGAACGCGCCAAGCAGTGCGAGCGGCAATGCTACCCAATGCGCATCCGGCAGCCACCACAAGGCGAAGCGGCTTTCCGCCAAGCTGCAGAACCACGACCAGGTCAGGTCGAAGCACCAAGCCGAGGCACGCCAGGCCCAGCTCCCGAATCCAGCATGCAACGCTTCCAGCGCGGTACCGACCAGGGCCAGCGGCACCACCACCAGGCTCCACCATGGGATCGCGATCAAATTGACCAGCGGACCCACCGCCGAAGCCTGGCCAAACAGGATCACGGTCAGCGGCAGCAGCCCCAACGTGGCGACGCCCTGCGCGGACAGGAATCCTTTCGCCCAGTGCTGCGTTTGCGGCAGGCACCACGCCAGCCAGGCCACGCCGGCGAAACTGAGCCAGAAGCCTGCCGCCAACAGCGATAAAGGATCGAACAGCAGTACCGCGATCACCGCCAGGGCCAGTGACTCGGCGATTCGCACCGGTCGCCGCCAGAGCCGGGCCAGCACCACCACGGCGATCATCAGAACCGTACGTGTGGTCGGCAGTGCGAAACCCGCCAGCACCGCATAACCAAAGGCGCCAGCCAACGCAGCCAGACCCGCCGCCTGTGGTCGTGGCATGCGCCGTGCCCACGACGGAAACCACTTCCACAAGCCGCCGATGCACAGCGCGAAGAAACCAGCGACCAAACCCACATGGAACCCCGAGATCGCAATCAGGTGTGTCACACCGGTGGCGCGAAGGACTTCCCAGTCGGCATCTTCCAGGCCGCGCGTGTCGCCCAGTGCTAGTGCGCGCACGTAGCGCGACGAAGTAGAAACGACCGCAGCATCGATGCGCCCGGACATGCGTTCGCGCCAGGCATCGACGCCCTGCCCGGAAGCAAGCTCACGCGCAAGCTCCGGTGCACGTACGTAACCGGTCGCAGCGATCCGTTGCGCCAGCGCATTGCGCTCGCTGTCGAAGCCACCCGGATTGCTCAATCCACGCGGCGCACGCGCCTGCACGTTCAACTTCCAGCGTGCGCCGGCCCGCAACTGCGTGCGCGGGCCGGGCTCCTTGGCATCGAAATCGTCGTACCAGGAAAGCTGCAACAGCTTGCCGCGCAGGGGTTCCGGCTGTGCGTCATCGTCATCGACGCGGAACCGGAAGCGCGTGCGTCTCTGTTGGAATTCCGGCAGGCTGTCGATGCGGCCTTCGATGGCCAGGTCGCGTTTTTCCCACGCAGGCGGCAACTGCGAAGACAGCACCATCGCCGCCTGCAAACCCGCCCAGCCGAAACCGGCCAGCAACAGGCCCAGCGCCCGCAATCGTCGCCCCCGCAGCCACCATGCGAGACCGGCGACCACTGCCATGGCGAGCAACGGCCAAGGCGGCAATCCGGGCAGGCACAGGCATGCGCCCATTCCCGCCAGCAAGGCCAGCGCGTTGGCGACGCCGAAGAGCATCGGGGAAGATCCGTTTCCTGCAGGCATGCGCGGCTACCGGGTTGCGTTCCAGGCCACTATGCCGATCCATCACGTGGTGCCGCCATCAGCGGAAAAGCCGCAGCGCGGTAGGAATTTCCTGATCGCTTGCCCCGCCCGCAGCAGCATCGCCACTACGGGTCCGCGAATGTACCGTGGCGCACGTTGTGTGCTGCGGAACGGGAGGGATCCCCTAAGAAAAGGTTCTCTGCGGATTGCCGAAAAAGGTCGTCATCTCCACAGGAGCACCCCATGGGCGCGAGATCCTGCTTTTACGGTTGCATCGCGAAGGGCTCGCGCCCATGGGGCGCTCCTACAGAGTCTTCCTCTTCCCGGGAACCCAGACTCTCAGACATCCTGTAGCGCGAGGCCGCGCAACTTGCCCTCATGCAGCTCCAGCACGCGGTCCAGCTTGCGGGCCAGGCGCCGGTCGTGGGTCACCAGCACCAGGCTGGTCTTCTGTGCGCGGTTGAGTTCCAGCATCAGCTCGAACACCGTCGCCGCAGTCTTCTCGTCCAGGTTGCCGGTGGGCTCATCGCCGAGCACGCAGGCGGGCTGGTTGACCAGGGCACGCGCGACCGCGGCACGCTGGCGTTCGCCGCCGGAAAGTTCGCCGGGCTTGTGCTGGAGCCTATGACCCAGGCCGACTTTCTCCAGCAATGCACCGGCGCGCTGTGCGGCGGCTTTCGCGTCCACTCCTCCCAGCATCAACGGCATCATCACGTTCTCGGTCGCAGTGAATTCCGGCAGGAGGTGGTGGAACTGGTAAACGAAACCGAGTGCGCGGTTGCGCAACTGCCCGCGCTCAGAATTGGATAGCGAAGACATCTTCTGCCCCGCCACATAGACCTCGCCCGCGGTCGGCGTATCCAGGCCGCCGAGCAGGTGCAGCAACGTGCTCTTGCCGGCGCCCGATGCGCCGACGATGGCCACGGTCTCACCCGCCTGCAC
>JBOHXX010000338.1:0-3097 GCA_050737675.1 Pseudoxanthomonas sp. | reverse complement strand
CTTGCGGACAGGAAAAGCGTCGGGGCTGAAGCCCCTCCCACATTCGCGGCTACTTCTTGCACCCCTGCAACTTGATCTCCTGCCCAGGTCGCACGCTGTAACCCGGCGCCTTCAATCCGTTCGCCTTCGCCAAGTCCTTCAAGTCGCACTGGAACTTCTTGGCAATCCGACCCAGGTTGTCGCCGCGCGCCACGCGGTAATCGCGGACCTGCTGGACCTTGGGCTTGGCCGGCTTGGGTTCGCCGCTGGCCACGGTGGTGGGCACGCCGGCTACGGGAGTGACGTCGCCGACCGCGACGCTGCCGCCCAACGGCGAACGGATGATCGCCGACTCCACGTTCGCCGCGATCAGCGTCCTGGCCAGGTCCGAACGCGGGCCGTTGACGCAATTGCGCGCGTACAGGTTGGCGATCTTGGTGGTGCCCTTGAGCGTGGTGTTGGCGGGAATCCAGGCATCGGGTTCGTAGCGCGGATTGAGGTTGCGCAGCACGCGCATGTAGCCGTCGCGGGTGCCGCCGTTGCCCAGGCAGATGGTCAGCTCATAGATGGAAGCGGACCTGGCCAGCCTGAACGCGGCCGGCTGCGCGTCGATCTTCGGGAATTCCAGGCCGTACTGCTTGGGATGCAGGAACAGCCACGCCGCCGCGATCACCATCGGCACGTAGTCCTTGGTTTCGCCGGGGAACTGGTTGTAGACCACCTCGTCCCAGAAACTGCGGCCGGCGAACTGGTTGTAGACGCGCTGGGCGCGACCTTCGCCACCGTTGTAGGCGGCCAGCGACAGTTCGATGTTGTTGTTGAGCGCGCGCATGCGCTCGTTGATGTAATCGGCGCTGGCCATGCCCACCGCCTGCGGATCGAAGCGGGTATCGAAGCCGGTGCCATCCGGGCCCAGGCCGAAACGGCGGCCGGTGGCCGGCATGAACTGCATCAGGCCGGCGGCGCCGGCGCGCGAGTTGGCGTGCACGCGGCCGTTGGATTCCTTGGCCATGATCCCGAACAGCAGCGCTTCCGGCAGGCCGTCGCGTTCCCATGAAGGCCACATCGCCGGGCGTACGTACTGGTAGTTTTCGTAACTGGTGATCAGCGACACGCGCATGTCGGTCAGCCAGCGGCGGATGCCGGCCTGCACCGCCGGGTTGTATTCCACCATCCGGTCGAAGGCATGGCGCTGGTCGTTGAGCAGCGCGGCCGTGCGCTCGGATTCAGGCAGGGCCGCCGCCGGCACGGCGTGGTCGGTGCCGTCGTCGAGCAGGTCGACCTCGGCATCGTCCTCGGAAGCGGAGGATTCCGCATCGACTTTCTGCTTGAGCAGGCGCTTGTACGCAGTCAACAGGGTATGCACCTGGCAGCCACGCTGCTTGGTGCAGGCGTCCAGCACGTCTTCCATGTCTTCCAGCGCCGCGTCGCCTTCGGTCGTGCCCTTGGGATCGCTGTTGGCGCTCAGCACCAGCGCGGCCCGGTAGCGTTTCTCGGCCGCCTCCATGCGTTGGTTGAGGGTTTCCACGGCTTGCTGGTCGCGCGCGGAGACGCGCTGGGCCAGGGCGGAGGGAGCGATGGACAGGAGCGGCAGCACGACCAGCAGCGGCCAGGCGCGGGTGAAGGAAATCCAGGAGGGCATCAGCACTTTCGACTACGGGAAAAAGGCAGGTTAGCCGCGTGAAGCTGCATGGGGCAAGGTTGACAATCGCTGCCGTTGCCCTGAGCGACAGGTTCAACCGCTAGAATCCCAGCTCCCCAACATCGCCAGGAACGACATGGACCCCATCCTGCTAGGCAAAGGCATCACCGACGACATCGCCGTCACGCTTCTGCCCAAATTCGGCAACCGCCATGGACTGGTCGCCGGCGCCACCGGCACCGGCAAGACCGTCACCCTGATGACCCTGGCCGAAGGTTTCTCGAAGCTGGGCGTGCCGGTGTTCATGGCCGACGTGAAGGGCGACGTGGCCGGCCTGGCCGTGGCCGGCGACGGCAACGAAAAAGTGCTGCAGCGCGCGAAGGACCTTGGTGTCCCCGGCTACGCGCCCGGCGCCAGCCCGGTGATCTTCTGGGACCTGTACGGCAAGAAGGGCCACCCGGTGCGGACCACGGTCAGCGAAATAGGCTCGCTGCTGCTGGCCCGCATCCTGGAACTGAACGACACCCAGAGCGGCGTGCTCGACATCGTGTTCAAGCTGGCCGACGACCGCGGCCTGCTGCTGCTGGACCTGGACGACCTGCGCGCCCTGCTCACCCTGGTCGCCGACGAACGCAAGGACGTGTCCACCGAATACGGCCTGGTCAGCACCACTTCGGTGGGCGCGATCCAGCGCGCACTGCTGCGCCTGGGCCAGAACGGCGGCGAAGGCTTCTTCGGGGAGCCGGCGCTGGAACTGGCCGACCTGATGCGCACCACCAGCGATGGACGCGGGGTCATCGGGATCCTTGCCGCCGACCAATTGATCCTCAATCCGCGCCTGTATTCCAGCTTCCTGCTGTGGCTGCTGTCGGAGTTGTTCGAACAATTGCCGAAAGTCGGCGACCTGGACAAGCCCAAGCTGGTGTTCGTGTTCGACGAAGCGCACCTGTTGTTCGACGATTCCCCGCCGGCGCTGGTGCAACGCGTGGAACAGGTGGTGCGGCTGATCCGTTCCAAGGGCGTGGGCGTGTATTTCTGCTCGCAATTCCCCGACGACGTGCCCGACAACATCCTCGGCCAGCTCGGCAACCGCGTGCAGCACGCGTTGCGCGCGTTCACCCCGCGCGACCAGAAGGCGGTACGCACCGCCGCCGAGACCTTCGTACCCAATCCGAAGCTCGATGTCGCCGAAGCCATCTCCAAGCTGGGCACCGGCGAGGCGCTGGTCTCCACCCTGCAGGACAAGGGCGTGCCGATGCCGGTGCAGCAGACCCTGATCGCGCCACCGTCCTGCCGCATGGGCTCGATCAGCGATGCCGAACGCGCCCAGGTGCGTGCCGGCAGCCCGGTGGGCGCGAAGTACGACAATGCGATCGACCGCGAATCGGCCTCGGAAATGCTGGCCAAGCGCGCCGAGACCGCGACGGAAAAAGCCGAGGCGCCGCCCGCCAGGACCCGCGCCCAGGACGACAAGCA
>JBOHXX010000337.1:0-3099 GCA_050737675.1 Pseudoxanthomonas sp. | reverse complement strand
GCCCATGGGCGCGAGTTCTTCGGTGGGATCCTGGATGCGGGACGAAGAGCTCGCGCCCATGGGGCGCTCCTACGGTTTCAATCGATGAACTGCAGTCTCGCCAGTTCCGCGTAGAGGCCGTCCTGGGCGATCAATTCCGCATGCGTGCCCTGGGCGACGATGCGGCCGCGGTCCATGACCACGATGCGGTCGGCCTTCAATACGGTGGCCAGCCGATGCGCGATGACCAGTGTGGTGCGGCCCTGCATGAGCCGCTCGAGCGCATGCTGCACCGCTCGCTCGCTCTGCGCATCCAATGCCGACGTCGCTTCGTCCAGCAAAAGGATCGGTGCGTCCTTCAACAGGGCGCGGGCGATGGCGATGCGTTGCTGCTGGCCGCCGGACAGGCGCGCGCCGCGTTCACCCAGTTCGCTGGCGAAGCCTCCGGGCAGTTCGCGGATGAAATCGTCGGCTTCGGCGGATTCGGCCGCGGCCTGCAGTTCGGCATCGGTCGCGTCCAGCTTGCCGTAGCGGATGTTCTCGGCGGCGCTGGCGGCGAAGATAGTCGGTTGCTGCGGGACCAGGGCGATGTGTTCGCGCAGATCGGCAGGGTCCAGCTCGCGCAGGTCGACGCCGTCTATGCGGATGCCACCCGATTGTGCGTCATGGAAGCGCAACAGCATCGAGAACACCGTGCTCTTGCCGGCACCGGATGGACCAACCAATGCTACGGTTTCGCCGGGCCGTACTTCGAGGTCGAACCCATCCAGCGCGGGCAGGTCGGGACGCGAGGGGTAGTGGAACACCACATTATCGAAGCGGATGTCACCGTGCAGCGGGGCCGGCAGGGCGCGTGGATGCGCGGGCGCGACGATGTCCGCGGTTTCCTGCAGCAGTTCGCTGATGCGTCCCATGCCGCCCGCGGAACGTTGCAGGTCGTTCCACACTTCGGCCAGTGCACCCACGGAACCGCCGACGAACAAGGCGTAGAACACGAACTGCCCCAACGTGCCGGCGGTCATGCGATGGCCGATGACGTCGTGCGCGCCGGTCCAGAGCATCAGCACGATCGCGCCGAACACCAGGGTGATGGCCGCCGCGGTGACCCCGGCCTGCGCGCGGATGCGCTTGCGCGCGGTTTCCACCGCGATGTCGACGGCCGCGCCGAAGCGGCCGCGTTCGTAAGGTTCCCGCGCATGCGCCTGTACCGTGCGCACCGCGCCCAGGGTTTCGCTTGCCAGCGTGTTGGCATCGGCCACGCGATCCTGGCTGGCGCGCGAGGCTTTCCCCAGGCGCCGGCTGCCCAGCACGATCGGCAATACCGCGACTGGGATGCCGAGCAACGCGAACGAAGCCAAGCGTGGGCTGGTGACGAACAGCATGACCAGGCCGCCGACCACGGTCACGCTGCTGCGCAGGGCCACCGACATGCTGGTGCTGACCACGTTGCGCAACAGTTCGCTGTCGGCGGACAGGCGCGAGACCAGTTCTCCGCTGCGGGTACGGTCGTGGAAGCCCGCGCCGAGGTTGATCAGGTGCCCGTAGAGTTTCTGGCGCAGGTCGGCAACGACCCTTTCGCCCAGCAGCGACACGAAATAGAACCGTGCCGCGCTGGCCAGCGCCAGCGCCACGGCCACGCCGAACAGGGAAAGAAAGGCGCGGTCCACATTGCTGCCGCTGGTGAAGCCGTGGTCGATGATCTGCTTCACCGCCATCGGCAGGCTGAGCGTCGCGGCCGAGGCCGCCGCCAATGCCACCAGCCAGGCCACGAACAGGCCGGTGTGCCGGCGCACGAAGGGCCACAGGGCGCGCAGGCTGCCCAGCTTGGGTTTCGTCTTGATGGCTGGGGCGGTGGAATCGGTGGGCGAAGAAGCTGTTTCGGAGGAATCAGCGGCGGGAGGGGTCATTCGGGATCCGATTCGGCAAAGCGCACACGGTTACGGGTGGCGTCGCGCAGGTGGGTTTTCAAGGCGTCGAGCCGAGCCGCTGGCAACCGCAGGTGCAAGGTGACGCCGGTTTCGTGGAAATCCTCGCTCATTTTCTGTGCTGACCAGGCGGCCAATGCGGCATGTAAGCTGCCCAGGTCGTCGAAGGGACAAACGATAGTGGCTTCGCACAGCGCGACCAGCGCGCGACGTTGCGCGCGGCGCAGGCATTCGGCCGCTGCACCGCCATAGGCGCGGACCAGACCGCCCGCGCCCAGCTTGATGCCGCCATACCAGCGGGTGACCACGGCCACGACCTGGTCGTAGCCTTGGCCCTCGATCGCCGCCAGGATCGGCCGGCCGGCGGTGCCGGAGGGTTCGCCATCGTCGCTGGAACGGTATTCGCCGCCGATGCGGTAGGCCCAGCAATTGTGGGTCGCGTCGGGATCGGTGACTTGCGCGAGAAAGGCCAGGGCTGCCTCCGGCGAAGTGGCCGGCGCGGCCTGGGCGATGAAACGGCTGTGCTTGACCTCGAGGACGTGCGTCGCGGCCGTGGCCAGGGTGTCGCTCATTTTTCCAGCAGGGGTTCCAGGTCGCCCGGCACGGCCTCGCTGGGATGCTCGCGGACGAACAGCAACAGGCTCCGTTTCGCCGCTTCGGCGTCGCCCAGGCCGTAGCGGGTGCGCACGCGCTCCAGCCATTCCTCCACCGGAAGCCGGGCGTCATCGGAGACCGGCACCTGCAGGTCGGTGCGTTTCAGGCGTGTGCCGGTGACTTCGACACGATCGAGGGTGGAGCGATCCCGTGCGCTGCTTTCCTGCTCGCGAAGGGTCGCGCTGGTCTTCATTTCTGCGCGGGCGGCGTTCTGCTTGACCGCTGCCGTACGGGCGGCGGAGTAGCCAGCGGCTTCGTTCGCGGAAAGACTCCCGGCAACGGCCCCGTCGCGTGCATCGGGTGCGAATGCCGCTGGCGATTCAGGGGCAGGTTCCGTCGCGATCATGACCGAAGCAACCGGGGCGGGAGGCGGCGCAGCGGAAAGGTAGCGATCGTCGACTGGAGCTTTGCGCTGGACCGGCGGGGCTTCCGGTGGCGGGATACGGACCGCGCGCCGAGGTGGCGGCGGCATCGACACGGTGCGCGGCGGTATCGGTTTCGCGGCTGGCGGAGGCGGCGGCGGAGGTGCGTACATCGGAGC
>JBOHXX010000336.1:0-3102 GCA_050737675.1 Pseudoxanthomonas sp. | reverse complement strand
ACTACAGGCTGCTCAAGGGACTGGATGTTGTGTATCCACCACTTCCTGAGCAGCGGCGCATCGTCGGCATCCTCGATGAATCGTTTGCGGGCATCGCCACCGCCAAAGCCAACGCCGAAAAGAACCTCCAGAACGCCCGCGCGCTGTTCGAGAGCCACCTGCAATCCGCATTTACCCAACGCGCTGGGTGGAAAGCGAAGACGGTCGATCAGATTTCCATAAACCTCGACAGCAAGCGCGTTCCGATCACCAAGAGCGATCGCAAGAGTGGTGAGTTCCCATACTACGGCGCATCTGGAATCGTCGACTACGTTGCTGACTACATCTTCGAAGGCGACACGTTGCTGGTCTCAGAGGACGGTGCAAACTTGCTTGCGCGATCGACGCCCGTCGCGTTCCCTGCTTCAGGAAAATACTGGGTGAACAATCATGCGCATATTCTGAAGTTCGAGAGTATGACGACCCAGCGCTTCGTCGAGTTCTACTTGGCGAGCATCCCGCTCGATGAATACATCACTGGGGCAGCCCAGCCGAAACTCAATCAGAAGGCGTTGAACTCGATCCCGATCCCGATTCTAGAGACGGTTGAAGAACAAGCCAGAGTGGTCGCGAGCATCGAGTCGGTTCAGGCCGAAACCCAGCACCTCGAATCCCTCTACCAGCGCAAGCTCGACGCCCTCGACGCCCTCAAGCAATCCCTGCTGCACCAGGCCTTCTCCGGGCAACTCTAACCATGACGACCGGGCGCTACGCAGTTGATGGCAACGAAGGCGCGTTCCAGCCTGGATCGCGGGGCCGCGTACTCGCCAACCAACTTGGCATCACCCGCGTAGGTGACATTCAGATCGCCGAAACTCGTACGTTGCTTCACCTCACCGATGCCCTGCTGGACGAAGTTGGCGAAGCACAGCTGTTCACCGTCCAGGATCTCTGCGATTGGCATCGACGCTGGCTAAGCGACATCTATCCATGGGCTGGTGAGTACCGACAGGTCAACATGGGCAAGGGTGGTTTCCAATTCGCCAGCGCGCATTTGATCCACGGATTGATGGCTGGCTACGAACGTGATGTGATGGCCACGCATACGCCCTGCAATGGCATGAACGACGCACAGTTGTTGTCAGCGCTGGCACGCACTCATGCCGAACTCATCCTGATCCACCCCTTCCGCGAGGGCAATGGACGGCTGGCACGACTGCTCAATACCTTGATGGCATTGCAGGCAGGTCTGCCGGTGTTGGATTTCGATGGGCTGCGCGGACGTGCCAAACAGGATTACATCGCCGCCATCCATGCGGCTCTCGGTTGCGACTACGTGCCTTTGGAGCGAGTGTTCGCCAACATCGTGCGTCGCAGCCGCAGGACGGTTATTTCTTCGGGCGCCGCTCTTTGATGCTGGACCTGAGCCGGTCGTCGGATTTGGTCATGTACTGGCCAGTAGCCGCGCTGCGGAATGCCTTGCCAGACACACCTTCGATTGCCGACGAACTGCGCACGTTACGCTCCACGCCATCCTTGCGGGCCGACACGGTGCTGAGATGATGGTTACTAGTGGCGAGCGTTTTCATGGGCACATTTTACCATTTGGTCGCTGTATGGGCCGTGGGTGGAAGCGAAGGGCCCCGATGCACTCACCGAAGTCGCGACGCCGGCTAGGATCGCCCAACCCACTTGCTGCCCATGGTACCTGTCCGGAGAGTGGCCGCAAGCGCAACAACCGGCAGTTGCTATGCTCCGGCTGGGGGAACCAATGAACGAAGCTGAGACTCGCGCTGAACATATCGACCCGGCCCTCAAGGCCGCGGGCTGGGGCGTGGCCGAAGGCAGCCGCATCCTGCGCGAGCATCCCATTACCCAAGGCCGCCTGCAGGGCAACGGCCAGCGCGCCAAGGCCGAGATCGCCGACTACGTACTGGTCTATCGCAACACCAAGCTGGCGGTGGTCGAAGCCAAGGCCTGGGACAAGCCATGCAGCGAAGGCGTAGGGCAGGCCAAGAGCTACGCCGCCAAGCTGGCCGTGCGCTTCACCTACGCCACCAATGGCAAAACCATTTACGCCATGGATATGGCCGACGGGACCGAGGACGACGTGGCTGCGTTCCCAAGCCCCGACGAACTGTGGGCGCGCACCTTCGCCGTTGCCAACGCCTGGCGCGACCGCTTTGCCGCGATCCCCTTCGAAGACAAAGGCGGCACCTGGCAAGGCCGCTACTATCAGGACATCGCTATCCAGCGCGTGCTCGACGCCATCGCCGACGGCGACGGCCGCATCCTGCTGACCTTGGCCACCGGCACCGGCAAGACCTTCATCGCCTTCCAGTTGGCGTGGAAGCTGTTCCACAGTCGCTGGAACCTTAGCGACTGGAAAGCAAAGGGCGAACCCACCCGCCGCCCACGCATCCTTTTCCTCGCAGACCGCAATATTCTCGCCGACCAGGCCTACAACGCCTTCTCCGCGTTCCCCGAAGATGCACTGGTCCGCATCGCGCCCGACGAAATCAAGAAGAAGGGCAGGGTGCCCAAGAACGGAAGCATCTTTTTCACCATCTTCCAGACCTTCACCAGCGGCCCGGGCGATACCCCGTACTTCGGCGACTACCCGCCGGACTTCTTCGACTTCATCGTCATCGACGAATGCCATCGCGGCGGCGCCAGGGACGAAAGCAGCTGGCGCGAGATCCTGGAGTACTTCAAACCCGCCGTGCAACTGGGCCTGACCGCCACCCCCAAGCGCCGCAACAACGCCGACACCTACGCCTACTTCGGCGAGCCGGTCTATACGTACTCGCTGAAGGAAGGCATCAACGACGGCTTCCTGACCCCGTTCAAGGTCAAGCAGTTCGCGACCACCATCGACGACTACCTCTACACCCCCGATGACGCCGTGGTGGAAGGCGAAGTAGTGCCAGGCAAGCGCTACACCGAGGCCGAGTTCAACAAGGTCATCCTGATCCGCGAGCGCGAGGCCTATCGCGTCAAGCTGTTCATGGACCTGATCGACCAGCGCGAGAAGACGCTTGTGTTCTGCGCCACGCAGGAACACGCGGCCATGGTCCGCGACCTGATCAACCAGGCCAGCAAAAGCACCGATCCGTTCTACTG
>JBOHXX010000335.1:0-3106 GCA_050737675.1 Pseudoxanthomonas sp. | reverse complement strand
CGGGATGTAATTGACCGCTTCAAGTTCGACCTGGGCTTCCAGGTCATTGTCGTCCAGCTCGGCGGGCATGGGGATGATCTTGGTGATCACCGCAGACCCGGCAACCGCGGCGGCGGCGTACTTGGCCTTGCTCCCGGCGCGGGTCACGGCCCTGCGGATGGCTTCGCCGACCGCCTCGACCTCGACGATGTTCTTTTCGACGACGGCATTGGGCGGCAAAGGCTCCACGGCGTAGTGGTCTACGCGAAAGCGGTTGCCGACCCGGGAAAGCTGAAGCAGCTTTACCGCAGTCGAACTGATGTCGACGCCAATGAGCGGCGACTGGCCTTTAGGTATAAGCCCCACGGTATCTCCCCTTCCGACGGGCACATCATGCAGCCCTGGCCCCGACGCACATTAATAACGAAGATTTCACCACTTGCAATACCCATGACGCAGCCTGTGCGGCTTGTCACGGTTCAATAAGGATATACGCCAAGTTACTGTTTCCCCCCGGAACGCAACCGCCAAACCCCGGGTCATCTATACTCCGCCGTCACGTATTCTGCAATCGGAAAATGACCGGATGTCCCGTTTCCGCCGCCTGCTCCGCTGGGCATTTATCGCCTTCACCATCCTGTTCCTGCTTGGCGCCATCGGTCTGGGCATCCTCTATTACGTGGTCTCCTCGAAGCTGCCGGACGTGCAGTCCCTGCGCAACGTCGAGCTCCAGGAGCCCCTGTACGTCTATGCCAGCGACGGCCGCCTGATCGGCCTGTTCGGGGAGACCCGGCGCTATCCGGTCGACATCAAGAACGTGCCACAGCCGGTCCGGCAGGCCTTCATCGCCGCCGAGGATTCCAATTTCCTCACCCACAACGGCATCGACCCCAAGGGCATTTCGCGGGCACTGTGGCAGACCGCCACCCTCAAGGAAGGCCGCGTGGCCGGAGGCAGCACCATCACCCAGCAGGTGGCGCGCCAGTTCTTCCTCAGTTCGGAATACAGCTATACGCGCAAGCTCGTGGAAATGATGCTGGCGATGAAGATCGAACGGATGCTGACCAAGGACGAGATCCTCGAGCTTTACCTCAACAAGAGCTTCTTCGGCAACCGCGCCTATGGCGTGGCCGCGGCGGCCGAGTACTACTACGGCAAGCCCCTGGACCAGCTCACCCTGGGCGAGGCGGCGACCCTGGTCAGCGCGCTCAAGTTCCCCTCCAGCGGCAACCCGATCAGCAATCCGGAGCGCAACCACCAGCGCAGCGTCTACGTCATCCAGCGCATGCTCGAGGACAAGTACATCACCCCCGCCCAGGCGACCGCAGCCCAGGCCGAGCCGCCGCATGCCGAACCGCATGAGCGCGCGGTGGAAGTCTATGCGCCCTACGTCGCGGAAATGGTGCGCCAGGAGATGATCGCGCGCTTCGGCGGCGAAGTGCTGACCAAGGGCTACCACGTCACCACCACCATCGACCCGGCGATGCAGCTCGCCGCGGACGTGGCCGTGCGCGATGGCCTGGGCCTGTACGACCATCGCCATGGCTGGAACGGGATCGAACGGCATTTCGAAGTCACCGCCGATGCCGATGCCGCCGTTCTCGCCAGCCACCTGACCGGAGTCCCTATCCAGAACGGGATGATCCCGACGGTAGTGGCCAGGACCAACGGCGATGGCGGCATCACCGTAGTGCTCGCCGATGGCAGCGAAGCGACCCTGCCTGCCTCGGCCAGCCGCTGGACCGGAAAAAACCCGGCTTCCCTGTTCAAGCGCGGCGATCTGGCGCGGATCGTCAAGGACGCGCCAAAAACGGATGCGGCCAAGCCCGACCAGGCCTCTCCCGCGGTGGCCACCGCCACCTACCGCATCGACCAGATCCCCCGCGGCCAGGCTGCGCTGGTCTCGCTGGACGCCAGCACCGGTGCGGTGAAGGCGATCATTGGCGGCTACAGCTTCGCCGGCAACAAGTTCAACCGCGCCACCCAGGCGCGACGCCAGCCCGGCTCCAGCTTCAAGCCGTTCGTGTATGCGGCCGCGTTCGAACACGGCTTCAACCCCGCGTCGATCGTGCTGGACGCGCCAGTGGTGTTTCGCGACCGGCGTGGACACATGTGGCGTCCGCAGAACGACGGCGGCGGTTTCCGCGGCCCGATGCGCCTGCGCGAAGCCCTGGTGCAATCGCGCAACCTGGTTTCGGTACGCCTGCTGGACAGCATCGGCGTGGATTTCGCGCGCAAGTACATCAGCCAGTTCGGTTTCAACGAAGCCGAGTTGCCGCCCAACCTGTCGATGGCGCTGGGTACTGCGTCGCTGACGCCGCTGTCCATGGCCCGTGGCTATTCGGTGCTCGCCAATGGCGGCTCGTTGGTCACACCATGGTTCATCGACGAAGTGAAGGACCGCGAAGGCAACCTCATCTTCAAGGAAAAGCCGGCCATCGCTTGCCGTAGCTGCGGGCAGCGCGGGGGTAATGCGGCTCCGGTAAGCAACGTGGTAGACGGTTTCGATTTCGGCCCGGCCAACGGCGGCAAGCCCAAGCCTGCAGCCACCGTGCCGGAAAAGCCGGCCGAGGCCCCGAAACCGGTCGATCCCGGCATGGTCATCGCCCCGCGCGCCATAGATGAGCGCATCGCGTACCAACTGGTGTCGATGATGCGCGACGTCGTGCAACGGGGCACCGGCACCGCGGCCAAGGTATTGAACCGCGAGGACGTGGGCGGCAAGACTGGTTCGACCAACGACCATCGCGATGCCTGGTTCGGCGGCTTCGGCGGCGCCTATGCCACCGTGGTCTGGGTCGGTCGCGACGATTTCCGCAGCCTCGGCTACCGCGAATACGGCGGCAAGGCGGCGCTGCCAATCTGGATCGAATTCATGCGCGAAGCACTGAAAGACCAGCCCATCGCGCAGAATGACCCGCCGGACGGCATGGTCAAGGTCTATGTCGGCGCGGGCGGCAACCTGATGACCGAGGGTTCGGGCGGCATCGTGGAATACGTGAAGACCGAGGACCTGGATCGCATGCAGAGCTACACCGACTACAGCACCCAGGACGAAGCCGCGGACGAAGCCGCATTCGATATCTTCTGATCTGTAGGAGCGGGCCCTGCCCGCGATGCTTTTCTC
>JBOHXX010000334.1:0-3114 GCA_050737675.1 Pseudoxanthomonas sp. | reverse complement strand
CTCCTGCAGTCAGCGCAACGCCTGCAGGCGTTGTGCGAGTTTCTTCGGCGAAATCCCGCCGCGCGCGCCCAGTTCCTGCGCGAACATCGAGACCCGCAGTTCCTCCAGGTCCCAGCGCAGCGCCTGCCATTCGGGGCTTTGACGCTTGGCTGATTCACTCTCCAGCGCATCGATGAACGGCCGCAATTCCAGCAGGCGGGCCTGGTCGCGGGTGGGATCACGCAACGCCCGCTCGGCGCGCAGGCGCATCGCCTTCAGGTAACGCGGAAACTGGGCCAGCGCCACCGCCGGGGTATCGCGCAGGAAACCGGCGTGGACCAGTGCCGCAAGCTGCCGGCGCAGGTCGTCGAGGTTGCCGCCTGCCCAGCCCATCAACGTCGATTCCAGTTGCGGTTTGAGTTCGGCCACGGCGGAGAGGATGGATTCGGCCAGCTTCAACCGTTCCATTGCTTCGCCGAATAATTTCCGCCCCACGCTTTCGCGCCGCTGCTCGAAGGCTTCGCGGTCGCGGATATCGCCCAATCCTTCGGCCAGCAACGCGTTCAACGCCGCCTCGACCAGATCGCCGCGCAACCGCTCCTGCGATTCAATCGCGGCGTACAGCAGGCCGGTCTTGGGCGAAACCGGCAACTGCTTGCGCGCGCTCTTGGCCTTGTCCGCCAGCGCGATCTCCAGCAAGCGGCGCACGCCTTGCGGATGGTTGCCATCGGCTTCGTTGCGGTCGGCGAAGACACGCAGGGCAACCGTTTCGCCTTCATCGACCAGCGCCGGATAGGCCGGCACGCCCGCTTCGCCCGGTACCTGCTGCGGGATCGGTGCATGGGGAAATTCGCGCAGTCCTTCGGCCGCAAGTTCCCTGCCCGCGCGCGCGGCGAAGGCATGGCCTGCGCGTTCGCCGAAACGTACGCGCAATCCATCGAGATCCCGCGATTCGGCCAGCACCTTGCCGTCAGGGTCGCGCAGGCGCAGGTTCATGCGCAGGTGCGGCTCAATGCCTGCCTCGTCGAAATCCAGGGCGGTGACCGCGGCGCCGGTGGCACGGGAAAGGAAGCGGCCGAGTTCGCCGCGCACGTCGTCGGCACCCGCTTTCGGAAATGCCTCGGCGAAGGCGCGGCCGAAATCCGGCGCCGGCACATAGTTGCGCCGCATCGCCTTCGGCAGGCTGCGGATCAGGCCGGCGGCCTTGTCGGCGATGAAGCCCGGTGCCAGCCACGATAGGCGTGAAGGATCCAGTGCATTGAGCAGGTGGATCGGCACTTCCAGGGTCACGCCATCGTCGGCCGCACCCGGCTCGAACCTGTAATGCAACGGCAGCCGCGCATCGCCGAGCGGGAAATATTTCGGGAACCGGTCTTCCTCGCTGCCCTCGCCCGGCAAAAGGTCGACCAGCGACCAGTGCAGCGCACGGCGCGCTTCCGGCGCCAGTTTCTTGTGCCAGGCGTCGAGTCCGGCGGCGGAATGCAGCTCGGAGGGAATGCGATCCAGGTACCAGCGCGCCTGCCAATCCTCGTCGGCGACGATGCCGGCACGGCGCAGCTTGGCCTCCTCTTCGTGCGCCTGCTCCAGGATTTTCAGATTGTCGGCAACGAAACCGGCGCGGGTGTTTATTTCCCCGGTCACCAGGCCCTGGCGCACGAATATTTCATGCGATTCCTGTGGTGCGATGCGGCCATAGTGCACCGGCTTCTTCGGCGCCAGCACCAGGCCGAACAGGCTGATCTGTTCCGAGGCCAATACGTGGCCCTGTGCGCGTGACCAGTGCGGATCGAAATGCTTGCGCGCCAGCAGGTGCGGCAGTTCGGCGATGACCCAGTCGGGCTCGATCGCGGCATTGGTCATGCCCCAGACCCGCGCGGTGTCGAGCAGGGTTGCGCTCAACACCCATGCCGGCGGCTTCTTCGCCAGCGTCGAGCCCGGGAACAGGTGATAGCGACGCTGGCGCGGGGCGAGGAAATCGCCTTTCTCGGTCTTGTGGCCGACCTGCGTAGGCAGGCCGGCTAAGAGCGCACGATGCAGGGGAACGTATTCGGCTTCCTGGGTGTTGAGCTGCCAGCCCAGTTCCTCGCACAGCAGCAACAGCTGGCGATGCAGCTCGCGCCATTCGCGCATGCGCAGGAAACCGAGGAAATGGCGTTCGCACCAGTCGCGCAACTTCGACTGGGTCAGTTCCTCGTGCGCATCGCGATACGCCTGCCACAGCTTGAGGATGCCGACGAATTCGGATTTCGGATCGGCGAACTTCGCATGCGCGTTGTCGGCGGCCTCGCGCGCCTCGGGCGGGCGCTCGCGCGGATCCTGGATGCCGAGGAACGAGGCGATCACGGTCATCTCGCGCAAGCAGCCATTGCCATGAGCGGCCACCAGCATGCGCGCCAGCTTCACATCCACCGGCAGGCGCGCCATCTGCTTGCCGATGGCGGTGAGCGTGCGGTCGCCGCCTTTATCGGACGTGCTGATCGCGCCGAGCTCGCCGAGCTGCTGCCAGCCGTCGGTGATCGCGCGCTCGTCGGGCGGTTCGAGGAACGGAAAATCTTCTATGCGCCCCAGGCCCAGCGACAGCATGCGCAGGATCACCCCGCTCAGGCTGGAACGGCGAATTTCGGGATCGGTGAATTCGGGGCGCGACTGGAAGTCGACTTCGGCATACAGGCGATAGCAGATGCCGTCGGAAATGCGCCCGCAGCGGCCCTTGCGCTGGTTAGCGCTGGCTTGCGACACCGGTTCGATATGCAGGCGATCGAGTTTCTGCCGCGGACTGTAGCGCTTGACCCGCGCATAACCGGGATCGACCACGTACTTGATCCGCGGCACGGTCAGCGAGGTCTCGGCGACGTTGGTGGCCAGCACCAGGCGGCGCTTCGGCCCGGGACTGAAGACCTTGTCCTGTTCGCGCGCCGACAGCCGCGCATACAGCGGCGTCACCTCGGTCTCGCGGTACTTGCGCCGTTCCAGTGCCTGGTGCGCATCGCGGATCTCGCGTTCGCCCGGCAGGAACATCAGCACGTCGCCACGCGGATCCTGGCGGGTGATCTCGTCGATGGTAGCGACGATGGCGTCATTGACGGTGCGTTCGCCTTGCTCCTCTCCTTCTCCTTCAAGCGGCCGGTACCGCAC
>JBOHXX010000333.1:0-3116 GCA_050737675.1 Pseudoxanthomonas sp. | reverse complement strand
GACCTACGCCCCGAAGGAAGTCCCCTCGGGGGACAGGACGGGTTACAGGTCGTAGGACAGCAGGTCGTAGCCCGTCGCCGCGCGCACGATGCGCTGGTGGACGAAGGAACCGCTGCCGCCGTTGGTCAGCACCACGATCCCACGTCGGCGTTGCGCATCGCCGACCGCGAAGTTCTTGAAGATGTCGCCGTTGCTGCCGGAGTGGTAGAACACCGGTCCGTCGCGCGTCGTTTCCATGTTCCAGCCCAGGCCCTTCTCGGTCCATCGCCCGGGAACCTTGATCTGCGGCGTGAGCATGGCTTGCCGGGTGGCCTCGCTGATTTCCCACGACGCACGCTGCTTGCGCGCCATCACCAGGGTCAGGAAGGTCGCGTAATCCTGCACGGTCGTGCGCAGGCTGGCCGCTGCGTTGGCGACGATGTCGCCCGGCCAGGTCACCAGTCCCGCAGACGCCATCGCCATCACTTCGGGCAGCGCGCGCGCGGCGTCTTCATATTTCCAGGCGGATAGCGGCTTGCCCCAGCGCTCCGCGACCTGCTGGGCAATGCTCCACTGCTCGCGGAACATCTGCGGGGGCATGCCTTCGCCGGATTTGTCGTGGCCGCGGTGGCCATAGACCGAACGCGCCGCGAGATCCGCATTCCAGGTGTAGCTGCTGTCCTTCATCCCGGCCGGTCCGAACAGGTGGGCCTGCATCGATTCGTCCAGGCTCTGGCCGGTGATGGTTTCCACCACCAGCTGCAGCCAGAAAATGGCCTCGCCGGAATAATCGATGCGCGTGCCGGGCTCGACCATCGGCACCAGCTTTTCCGTCGCCGGCGACTTGCGCCAATTGGGCAGGCCGGTGGAGTGGCGCAACACATCGCGCGCGGTGATCCTTACGATCCACGGATGCTCGGCCAGGTAATCGGGCCGGCGGTACTGCACCAGCGGGCGATCCAGGTCGATCAATCCCTGGTCCGCCAGTTGCAGCACCAGGTAGGCGAACACCGGTTTGCTGAGTGATGCATCTTCGAAGATCGTGCGCGCATCCACCGGCGTGCGCGTGAGCGCATGGGTCACGCCGAACGGGCGGCTCCACACGACTTCACCGTCTTCGACCACGGCGATGCCCACGCCGGGCACGGCGAAGGCTTGCATGATCCGCGGCAGCTGGCCGAGGAATTCATCCGAAGGAATCCACGAGGCCGGTCTTGTGTCGCACGTGCCGGCCAGTGCGGCGAGTGGCGCCAGGCCCGCCGCACCCACCGCGGCGCTTACGGCGAGGAAACGACGGCGATCGGGTGAAAGGGGCACGAGACGAGAAGGCATTGCTGCATTGGATGGGTTTCCGGCGCAGGCATCAAGTTCACCGGCCTGGACCGGAAACCGCGGGTTGACCGGCTTGTTCAAGGCGCGATCGGCCACGGGAAGAGGCGCGCATTGCCGCCATCGGCCCTGTCCATGTCCGCCCAGCGCTTGTCGATCATTTCCTTCGAGCGGTTGCAGAATTGCGCTGCCATCTGCGCGCCACCGAAATGCTTGTAGGTATTGCTGATGCAGAAGGTCTCACCGGGGAACACGCCCGAGTTGTCGTGGCAGGTAACAGGTGGGAGCGCCATCCATTTGGCAGGGTGAGCCTGGATGACCGCGGCGATCATGCGCGACACGGAGTCGCTCATCGCCGCCTCGCTCGCCTGGCTGGCGGGAATTTTCCAGACCGGTACGCGCAGCATCAACTTTTCCTTGCTACGCGTAATGAAGGCCGTGCAGTACTGGCCGTTGTCCGGCGCGCTGGCGGGAACGGCGGCCGTCGTCGCAGCCGACGCGGGTGATGTGGGCGTCACAACGGCGACTTGCGCCAACGGCGATGCGGGTACCACGACCTTTAGGTCCAGCATCCGGCGTTCGCGCCACACGCGCACCGGCGCTTCGAAGCCAGGACGCAGCCGGCCGACGATGGCCGGCACATCGCTATAAGTGGCGACCGCCTGGCCGGCGATTTCCACCAGCACGTCCATCGGCCTGATCCCTGCCTTCAACGCGGCGCTACCCTCATCGACTTCCACCACCCACGCACCTTGCGCGGAGGACAGGCCGAGCGCCTGGGCCAATTCCGCACTGACTGTCTTGATGTGGATGCCCAGTCCCGTCGCCGGCGCCACGGCTTTCGCCGCTGCGGTGGAAGCTGGCGCGGCTGCGGGAACGGCGGCGATCGCGACCTCGCCGGGTGTCCACGCGATCTCGTCGAACTTCATGTTGAAGCCCTTGAAGAGCTTGATGGTCTGCCGCTGCTGGTACTCCGCCTCCGCCCGGGTGTCGAAAGGAGTGCAATCACCTTTTTCCGGCAGGCCATGCGCGCGCACCTGCTGCTTGAACTGGCTGGTGTAGGCGGCGGCCATGTCGTAGACGGCCATCGGATTGCCACTGGGCACCTGGCGGGCAAACACCGTCGTGGCCACGGTGTGGGCGAGGTCATTGGGCACGTCGGTGTCGACGTGGCTGCAATAGAAATAGCGGGTCAGCTCCGCAGGCGGAGTCGCGGCCGTGGCCGGCGACCAGGCCGCGGGTGCCCAGGCCACCTCGCGCCAGTCTCCGATCTTGATGAAGTACACGCGCTTGTCCCAGATCGCACGCTGCTCTTCGCGGAAGGTCGCGGCTTCGCCCTGGGTCGGCAGGACCACGCAACTCTTGGTGCCGGTGCCGCCCAGCGTGCGCACGTGGTCGAGGAACTCGCCGGCTATTTCCTGGCCACGCTGGAATCCCACCGGATCGCTGGACGCATACGTCAACGGGAACACCGGCGAGGCCCAGATCTTGGCTTGCGCGCTGCTGTTGTCGGTCACCGAGCAGAAGCCGAATCCCTGTGGCGTGGCGGGCGGTGTTTCCGCTTTCGCGGCGACGGTTAGCAGGCTGCCGGCGACCAGCGCCAGCCAAGCGAAACGCAACATGGTTTTCCCCTGTGGACGGCACCGTGTCGATGCACGGAATATTCGCAGACAACAGTAACGGGAAGCCGCGCTTCCTGCCAGTCGCCCCCGGGTGGCATTGCCCGCGACGGACGCTGCCGGGTGGATGGTTGCAGAAGACGCCCTGCCTGTAGGAGCGGGCCCTGCCCGCGATGCTCTTCGTAACGC
>JBOHXX010000332.1:0-3146 GCA_050737675.1 Pseudoxanthomonas sp. | reverse complement strand
CTCGTACACCAGGTGTTCCAGATGGTAGTCGGCCTGGCTGACCGAAGTGGCGTTGAAGGTGTTGGTTTCGACCAGGTCGGCGCCGGCTTCCAGGTATTCGGTGTGCACACCGGCGATCACTTCCGGCTTGCTCAACAGCAGCAGGTCGTTGTTACCCTTCAGGTCATGCCCTTCAACTTCAACCGCATGGCCGCACTGGCCGTCGTGCACATGCTTGTCAGCAGCGTGCGCGCTGTCGTAGCCGTCGATGAAGCGTTCGCCGCGATAGTCCGCTTCCTCCAGCCGGTGACGCTGGATCATGGTGCCCATGGCGCCGTCGATGATGAGGATGCGTTCGGAAAGCGCTTTCTGCAGCGCCTGCACGCGACCGGGATTCAACCAGGGCAGTTGATTCATGGTTTTACTCCAATGAGCGAGATCACTTCGAAATGCGGGGGGCGGCGTTCGCGGGTCACCGTGCCCAGGTTGGAAACCTGCAGTCCGGCTTTTTCGGCGAACTTGCGCAGTTCCTTGTCGCTGAAACCCAGGTTGAGATGGCCGTAGGCCTGCACCGCGGCCTGGTGCTCGTGCCTGGCCAGGCTGCTCAGCAACAGGCGCCCGCCACGGCGC
This sequence comes from Pseudoxanthomonas sp., assembly GCA_050737675.1. Lineage (GTDB taxonomy): Bacteria > Pseudomonadota > Gammaproteobacteria > Xanthomonadales > Xanthomonadaceae > Pseudoxanthomonas_A. The sequence goes on along the minus strand of JBOHXX010000332.1, from coordinate 2,537 downwards.
ATGACCCGTGCGGCTTCAGCGACGGCCTGGGCGGGCTTGGCGGAATAGGTGAGCGCATGCATCAGCACGACCAGGTCGAAGCTCTGGTCCTTGAAGGGCAGGGCGTGCATGTCGCCTTCGCGTACTTCCACGTTGGGGAACCGACGCAGGCGCTCGCCTGCGGCGGCGACCACGCGCGCACTGGTGTCCACGCAGATGTAGCGCTTGGCATGCGGTGACAATAGTTCGGCCAACACGCCGTCGCCTGAGGCGATATCCAGCACGTCGCCGGTTTCCAGCAGCGGCAACGCGGTTCGCGCCAGTGCTTCCCAGGTGCGGCCGGGGGAATAGTGGCGTTCCATGTCGCCGGCGACAGTGTCGGCCCAGTTCTGCTCGGCGGCGCGCAACGCCAGCACCGAAGGCACGCGTTCGGCGTCCTGGCGCAGCAGCGGATCGTCGCTGCCTTCACGCAGGCTGCGCCAGAGCTCGCGCTGGGTCGCGTCCAGGTTGTCCTCGTCGAAGCGGTAGTAGGCCGAAACCCCGGCGCGTCGGTCTCGGACCAGCCCTGCTTCCTTGAGTTTGGCCAGATGGGTGGACACGCGCGGCTGGGCCAATTGGGTGATGGCCGAGAGCTCGGCCACGGTCAGCTCCTCGCCAGCCAGCAGCACCAGCAGGCGCACGCGGGTGGCATCGGCGAATACCTTGAGCCGGGTCGACCAGGCTTCCAGATCCATAATATCTTCCTATCGCGATATAAAGATATTGTCCGCCCCGCATCCGGCTGGGTCAAGCCGCGTACGCCCGCGCATGGTGCGCCGGTACAATGGGCCGATCAGAACAATGCAAGGGGCTTGCCGTGGATTTTGGATTCACCGAAGAACAACTGATGATCCAGGACGTGGCGCGACGCATCGCCCAGGAGAAGATCGCGCCCAGCGCCGAGCACTTCGACCGGGTGGGCGAGTTTCCGCTGGAGAACATCCGCCTGCTGGGCGAAAACGGCTTGATGGGCATTGAAGTGCCCAGCGAATACGGCGGCTCCGGCATGGATCCGATCGCCTACGTGTTGGCCATGGTCGAGATCGCCGCTGGCGATGCGGCCCATTCCACCATCATGTCGGTCAACAATTCGCTGTTCTGCAACGGCATCCTGTTGAACGGCACCGAGGAGCAGAAGCAGAAGTACGTGCGCGCGATCGCCGAGGGTCGGGAAATCGGCGCCTTCGCCCTGACCGAGCCGCAGTCGGGTTCCGACGCCACGGCGATGAAGTGCCGCGCCAGCAAGCAGGCCGACGGCAGCTTCGTCATCAACGGCAAGAAGAGCTGGATCACCTCAGGTCCGGTGGCCAAATACATCGTGTTGTTCGCGATGAGCGATCCGGACAAGGGCGCGCGAGGGATCACCGCCTTCCTGATCGATACGGCCAACCCTGGCTTCCATCGCGGCAAGACCGAGCCGAAGCTGGGCATCCGCGCTTCGGCCACCTGCGAGATAGAGTTCCAGGACTATGTGGTTGCCGCCGAAGACGTGCTGGGCGCGGAAGGCGAGGGCTTCAAGATCGCCATGGGCGTGCTGGACGCGGGCCGCATCGGCATCGCCTCGCAGGCCATCGGCATCGCCCGCGCGGCGTATGAAGCGACGCTGGCCTACGTGAAGGAACGCAAGGCCTTCGGCGCGGCCATTGGCACCTTCCAGATGACCCAGTCGAAGATCGCCGACATGAAGTGCAAGCTTGACGCAGCCTTGCTGCTGACCCTGCGTGCGGCGTGGGTGAAGGGCCAGGGCAAGCGCTTCAGCAACGAGGCGGCGGTGGCCAAGCTCACTGCGTCCGAAGCGGCGATGTGGATCACCCACCAGGCGGTGCAGATCCACGGCGGCATGGGTTATTCCAAGGAAATGCCGCTGGAACGCTATTTCCGTGACGCCAAGATCACCGAGATCTACGAAGGCACCAGCGAGATCCAGCGTTTGGTGATTGCACGCAACGAGACTGGCTTGCGCTGATACCGATCGCCATCCACGCATCGAAAGAAACCCCGGCATTGCCGGGGTTTCTTTTTTCCGCAAGGACGAAAGTCAGTCGGACTTTCCGGCAGGTGCGAAGCGGTCGCCGAAGAAATCGCCCTTGTTCCATCGCGGCCGTTCGGCCGCGTTGCCGGTCAGCGTGCCGATGCGTGCATTGAGGCGAGCCAGACGCGCCGCATCCTGGTACTGGATCGGCTGCGATGCATCGTCGCAGGGCTGGTGATAGCAATTGCGCAGGAACTTGTCCGTGGCGTCCTTAGGGCTTGCGCCACCCGCGACTGCCGGTTCAATGCCGCCATCGAGGTAAACCGCGGGTATGCCCGCGCGCACGAAGGCGTACTGGTCGCTGCGCACGAACACCACCTCTTCCGGGAACGGGTCAGCCGACATGCCTACGCCGATTTCCTTCGCCGCCGAGTCCAGCGCGGTCTTTAGCGTGGAGTGCTCCAGGCCGATCGGCACTACGTCCTTGCCGGGCACCAGCAGCACCGGCATGTCCATGTTGATGTTGGCGACCAGGTCGGCCTTGGGC
>JBOHXX010000331.1:0-3158 GCA_050737675.1 Pseudoxanthomonas sp. | reverse complement strand
GGCTCAAGCCCTTCAGGCTGCTGTTCTCGCCGAACGCGTAGCCGACCTGCGCATCGGTGATGTCCTCGCCGACCACATAGCGCAGCGTGCGCTCACCGGAGAAGTTACCGATCTCGCCGATGAAGTCCGAACGCTTGCGCTGGCTGACGCGCGCTTCGAATCCGTTGCGCTCGTAGTAGGCGGTCAGGTTGTAGACCCGATCCGACAGGCCCGGCAGGGTGATTTCGCCGCTGCCCACGCTGGACTGGTTCTCGGGCGCAAGGATCTTGATGCTGCTGTCATTGAAACTGGCGCTGGCCACGACGCCGAAGCCTTCCAGCGCGTCGGTGAACAGGTCCAGAGGCAACGACGCGGTCAGCTCGAGACCCTGCAGTTTCCCGCCCTTGCCGTTGTACGGTGCGGTGAACTTGCCGGTGGTCTGCACGGGCACGGTCATGCCCGGCGGCGGAACGAAGTCGGCGACGAAATTGGTGAAGTCATATCCGTCGCGGGTCTGCGTGTAGATGTACGTGGTCAGGTCCTTGTAGAAGAACGCGGCGGCCACGTAGGCCTTGGAACCGAAATACTTCTCGTAGGAGATGTCGAACGCATTGGCGCGCCACGGCTCGAGCTGCGGGTTGCCGCCGCTGCCACCGGGTTCACCCGTCGCCGTATTGACGCCGAACTCCAGCGAGGCGCGCATCTGGTCCACGCGCGGACGCGCCACCTGCTTGGCCAGGGCCACGCGCAGGGTCTGGTCGTGACTGAGGGAGAACGCCAGGTTCATGCTCGGCAGCACGTCGGTGTAGGTCTTGCCATCCTCGAACGGCCGTACGTTGCTGCCGGCCGGCTGGGTGCTGTCCCAGTAGTTGGCACTGGAGGACTGATCGACGTGCTGGATCTGGAAGCCGATGTTGCCGCGGACCGGCACCGAGCCCCACTCCGTGTCGATGTTGGCCTTGAGGTAGCCGGTGCTGATCTTCTCGTCCACCGTCCAGGCCTTGGAAACCAAGTAGGACGCATCCTCGTTGGGGGCGAAGGTCATGTAGCGGGCCACCGCGCCCGGCACATTCCATGAGGGGATGTAACCTACTCCGGCGAAGCCGAGATTCACCAGTCCGTACTGCAGGTCCGATGCGATGGCTGTATCGCCCTGTGCACCGATGTTGATATTGCCCTCGGGCTGGTGCTTCTCCTTCTCGCGGTCGGCATAGTTCACGCCGAAATCGATGTCCGAGAACCAGCTCAGCGCTTCGGGCGCGGGCAGCGACGCGCCGAGCTTGAAGGTCTTCAGTTCATCCGCGATCTTCGGCGTCTTGCCGTAACCCGAGCCGTAGATGCTGTTGCGCAGGAAAAGTTGCGTGGGATCGGAATAGTCCAGCGTAGGCACCATCTGCGAGAAGCCGCCGTCCCTGTAGGTCAACTGCACGGTGTCGTATTGTTGCGACGCCGGAACAAGCTGGGTGTTGTTCTCCAGATTGATCTCGTCACGGTCAGCCTTGGACCAGCTGACGTCGGCCACGATCCTGGCGGCACCGACATTGAACTCGTTGCTCCAGCCGAACGCGTCGATCGTGTCCTCGCGCTTGTTGTACATGCCGCGCACCAGCGGATAGACGCCGGTCAGAGTACCGCCAGTGAAGGTTCCGTTGCCGTTGACGCTGACGTTGGAGTAAGTGCACTCGGGATTACACGGAAAAGAACCGTTGTACTGCGTGTTCAACTCCCACTGATTGGCGGTGTCTATCTGCTCGGCTTTGGTATGGAACAGATCCAGTGTGCTCGTCCATGCGTTCGATGGGCGGAACTGCAGGGTGGCTATCACCCCGTCACGCTTGGTGTCGCCGGTACGACGTAGCGCCTTGATGCCGTCCGTGGCGAACGTACCTGCAGGAAGGCCCGGCCGCGCATCGTTCTTCCACGGCTCGTACAGGCCGACCTGGTTCTCCTGGATCGGCGTATCGGTATGCGAATAGCCGATCGCGAAGCCGAAGGTGTTGTCGGCGAACTGGCCGATGTAGCTGGCGTTGAAACGGTTGCCGTTGGCATCGGCGTTGGCGGCCGAACCCAGGGAATTGCGCTGGTAGCGGCCGCTGACCGCGATCACCGGGTGGTCGAAGCTCAACGGGCGCACGGTCTGCATGTCGATGGTGCCGGACAGGCCCTGGCCGATCAGGCCGGCGTCGGGGGTCTTGTACACGGTCACGCCGCGCATCATCTCGGCCGGATACTGGTCGAATTCGACGCTGCGGTTGTCGCCGGTGCTGACCAGCTCGCGGCCATTGAGCAGTGTGGTCGCGAAGTCGGGCGACAGGCCACGCACGCTGATCACCTGCGCACGACCAGCAACGCGTTGCGCCGCAAGGCCCGGCAGGCGCGCGAGCGATTCGGCGATGCTGACATCCGGCAACTTGCCGATGTCTTCGGCCGAAATCGCTTCGACGATGGAAGTGGAGTCGCGCTTGACCGCGATGGCGCTCTCGATGCCTGCACGGATGCCGGTAACGGTCACCGTCTCGAGATCTGTGGCGTCGTCTTTCCTGGTTTTCTTGGCTTCCGCGGCCTTGGCCTGCGTTGCCTGACCAGTGGTTTCGTCAGTCGATTGTGCATAGGCACCCGTCGCGCTCATCGTCATTACAGACGCCAGCGCCACGCTCAGCAGATTGCGCTTGAGCTTTACCATCTCCCCTCCACTCCCATGGTTGGTTTTCTAGTTTTCCGGTTCCGTTGCGGTGCCGTTGCAGCACCCGCATGGAGCCGTGCGTCCGGTTACGCAGACCGTTCCCGATACGTGCGGCAATGGTAGTCGTGGCACTCCCCGCACAACTTATGCTGCATACGTATTCATGCAATCGCGTTGTCCAACGACACTGCGTTCGTCATGCGCGCAGGTTTGGCGCGGACCATCCACGAGAAGGGCGCTTGCGTATTCAGGGTATGTGCCTGCATTGCCGGCGCTTCGCATTGCACCGATGCAATGGGAAGCGGTTTCATCCCTATCGATCGCAGGCAGCATGCATGCGCATGCTGCGTCGCAGCACGCGGATAATGACGTTACCGCTCGCGTAATGCCGGATACAGCCGCGCACCTAATAGCGACTCGACCACATCGTCGCCAGGCTGTCGTGGGAGCGGCGTCCCGCCGCGAGCTCTTGATCCTTGATTGCGGACAACGAACA
>JBOHXX010000330.1:0-3159 GCA_050737675.1 Pseudoxanthomonas sp. | reverse complement strand
GCGTATCGGGCCCGGAGACCTTGATCCCGATGGGACTCTTGATGCCGGTGGCGAGCATGTCGATGCGGTTGCGGATCGGCGGCACCCACAGGTTGGTGAGCCCCGGCACGTTCACCGCCGCGTCAAGTTCCTCGCGCAGCTTGGCCATGGTCATGCTCGGTCGCCATTGATCGCGCGGCTTGAAGGTCACCGTGGTCTCGAACATTTCTATCGGCGCCGGATCGGTGGCGGTTTCCGCACGACCGGCCTTGCCGAACACATGCGCGACCTCGGGTACGGTCTTGATCATCCGGTCACTCTGCTGCAGCAGTTCGGTCGCCTTCCCAGAAGACAGGCCAGGCAGCGCGGTCGGCATGTACAGCAATGTGCCTTCGTCCAACGGCGGCATGAACTCGCTGCCGACTCGGGCCAGCGGGATCAGCGTCAGGACCAGCATCACGCCGGCCAGAGCCAAGGTCAGTCGTGGAAAATGCAACACCCACTCCAGCACCGGTCGGTAACCGGCGATCAGCACGCGGTTGAGCGGGTTCTGTGTCTCCGGTCGGATCCGCCCGCGGATCAGGTAGCCCATCAACACGGGGATCAGAGTGATCGACAAGCCCGCCGCCGCGGCCATGGCGTAGGTCTTGGTGTAGGCCAAGGGCGAGAACAACCGGCCTTCCTGCGCTTGTAGCGCAAACACCGGCACGAACGAGAGGGTAATCACCAGCAAACTGGCGAACAGCGCCGGACCGACTTCGATAGCGGACTCAGCCATCAGTTTCCAGCGTTCCTCGCCTTCGGGTGCGCGCCCCTGCGCCTGCTGCCAATGCTCCAGATGCTTGTGCGCGTTCTCGATCATCACCACGGCCGCATCCACCATCGCGCCGATCGCGATGGCGATGCCGCCCAGCGACAGCAGATTGGCGCTGATGCCCTGGTAGCGCATGACGATGAAGGCGGTCAGCACGCCCAGCGGCAAGGTGATAACCGCGACCAGCGCCGAGCGCAGATGCCACAGGAACAGTGCGCAGACCAGCGCGACCACTAGGAACTCCTCGCCCAGCTTATGGGTGAGGTTGCGCACCGCTTCGCGGATCAGTTCGGAACGATCGTAGACGGGGACGATTTCGACACCGGCCGGCAGACTGGCCTTCAGTTTTTCCAGGCGCGCCTTCACCGCATCGATCGCCGTCAACGCATCCTTGCCGGTGCGTAGCACCACCACGCCACCAGCAACCTCGCCCTGACCATCGAGTTCGGCGATGCCGCGACGGAAGGTGGGGCCGCGCTGCACGGTGGCGACCTCGCCGAGCAACACCGGCACGCCCTCGCCCGCCGTCATCACGGGCACCTGCTCAAACGCCTCCTGGCTGTGCAGATAGCCTTCGCTGCGCACCATCAATTCGGCTTCGCCCTGTTCGATGACCGAACCGCCGGTCGCGCCATTGGCCGCTTGCACCGCTTCGATCAGCTGGGGCACGGTCAGGCCTCGCGCGGCCAGTGCCTGCGGGTCAGGCACGATCTGCCAAGCGCGGACCATGCCGCCGACGCTGGCGACCTCGGCCACATCCGGAACCGTCTTGAGCTCGTAGCGCAGGAACCAATCCTGCAACGCACGCAGCTGCCCCAGATCGTGTTTACCCGTTCGATCGACCAAGGCGTATTCGTAGATCCAGCCCAACCCGGTGGCGTCCGGCCCCAACGCGGGGGTGACGCCCTCGGGCAGACGATCGCGCACCTGGCTCAGGTATTCGAGCACTCGCGAGCGTGCCCAATACAGGTCGGTGTCGTCGTCGAACAACACGTAGACGAAGGAGTCGCCGAAGAACGAGTAGCCACGCACCGCTCGCACGCCGGGCACCGACAGCATGGTGGTCGCCAATGGGTAGGTGACCTGGTCTTCGATGATGCGTGGCGTCTGCCCGGCCCACTCTGTGCGGATGATGACTTGTGTGTCGGACAGATCAGGTAACGCATCCAACGGCGTATGCCGCAGCGACCACAGGCCGGCAACGGCAAGCAACATGGCCGCCATGAGCACCAACGCACGGTTGGCGATGGAGCCGTGAATGATCCGGGCGATCATGGCTGCTCTCGCTTCGCATCGGCCGGGGTCGTCGCATCCAATCGTTGTAATGCGCCCGACAGGCTGGCTTCCGAATCGATCAGGAACTGACCCGAGGTGACGACGCGCTCGCCACCCTGCAGGCCGGCCAGGATTTCGGTGCGGCCACCGCTGCTGCGCCCGGTCCGCACCCGTACCGGCTCGAAGCGACCATCGGCACGCGCCACGATGACGCGGCTGTCGCTACCCGTGGCCACCAGGGCTTCTGTCGGCACCAAGGGCACGTCGTTGCCGGCTTCGGATTGCAGCATCAACTCGGCGAACATGCCGGGCACCAATAGCCCTTCCTCGTTGCGCAAGACGATGCGGGCCTTTTGGGTACGACTGGTCGGATCAATTTGCGGAAGTAGGGCTTCCACTTCTCCCTCGAACGTACGCCCCGGCACCGCGCTGACAATGGCCTCGACCTTCGTCCCTGGACCGATACCGCCGGCGACGCCCTGCGGAATCGCCGCTTCCAGCCATAGCGTGGCTGAGCCGTTGATGCGGAACAGCGGCATGCCTGCAGTCACGGTCTGTCCTTCGCGCACCAGCACTTCGCTGACCACGCCGTCATTCGGAGACAGGAGTTCCACTCCACCATCGCGACTCGCGTGAGTTCCGGACAAACCCAGCATCCGCAATCGCTGGTTCGCCGCGGATTGCAAACTCCTGGCCGATGCGGAATTCGCCTGTCCCAAGGCTCGGGCTTCAGCAATCGCACTGCCCCATGCAGGCGCCAGCACCGTCGCCAGCGGCTGGCCGCGACGCACGGACTCGAACGGAGCCTTGACGTGCAGCCGCGAGACGATCGCATCGACGCGGGCGCTGACCACTGACTCCTGCCGTAAATCCCAAGTCAGCGTTGCTGGCGCCTGGATCCGAGTCGTCAGGCGACCTGACTCGACCACGGCCGTGCGGATACCGACGTTCTGTTGCACACCCGGATCGATGCGCACGCCAGCGGTCGTAGCGCCATCGGCATACTTGGGCACCAGTTGCATGTCCATGAAGGGCGACTTGCCCGGCTTGTCGAAGTGCTGGTCCGGCACCATCGGGTCGTACCAGTACAG
>JBOHXX010000329.1:0-3190 GCA_050737675.1 Pseudoxanthomonas sp. | reverse complement strand
GGTTTCATCAGGTAGTCGATGGCGGCAGCGTCGAACGCGGACAACGCGTGCTCGTCGTAGGCGGTGCAGAACACCACCGCCGGGCGCGGATCGAAGGCAGTGAGATGGCGCGCCGCTTCCAGCCCGTCCACGCCCGGCATGGCGATGTCGAGCAGGACCAGGTCGGGGCGGAACTCGGCGCAGGCCTGCAGGGCGGTCAGGCCGTTATCGGCTTCGGCCACGATCTCGATGCCGGCGTGCTCTCCCAGCAGCGAACGCAGGCGTTCGCGGGCCAGGGGTTCGTCATCGGCAATGACCACCTTCACGGTGCCTGCGTCCTTGATTCAAGGGAAAGGGATTGCGGGCCCATGGTAGCGGTGGTGGCGGCCAGCGTCACCCTGCGACGCGGCGCACACTAGAGCGGTGCACACTTAGGCCTGTGCGAAACGCCGCGCCATCCAGTCGCCCAGGTCGCGTATTTCCTCGGCGCAGACCTGGTGCGCCATCGGGTAGCGATGCCATTCCACCTCGAAGCCCAAGGTCTGCAGCAATTGCGCGCTGCTTTCGGCATGGATCACCGGAATCACCGGATCGCCGCCGCCGTGGGCCATGAACACCGGTTGCGTCGACGCGGTTTCGCTCTTGGCTCCGGCTGCAGTCTCCGCACCCGGAAGATAGGTCGACAAGGCGATCAATCCCGCCAGCGGGACCTTGCGCCGCAGGCCCGCGGCCAGGGCGATCGCCCCGCCCTGGGAAAACCCGGCCAGCAATATGCGCTCCGGGCCGATGCCGCGCGCATGTTCGCGATCGATCAATGCGCCGACCTGCAGGATCGACTGATCGACGCCTTCGCTGTCGGCGCGGGTCGGGAAATCCATGCCGACGATGTCGTACCACGCGCGCATGCGCACGCCGTTGTTGATGGTGACCGCACGCACCGGCGCATGCGGGAACACGAAGCGCAGGGCCGGCCATCCGTCGCGCACCAGTTCCGGCACGACCGGCGTGAAATCGTGGCCGTCGGCACCCAACCCATGCAGCCAGATCACCGCCCACTGCGGCGAGGGGCCGGTTTCCTGTTCCACGGTTTCAAGCAGATCGATCGCGTTGTCCATGGCCCATTGTCGCCGACATCGCGCCGGCGGCCAATGCCCGCGGAAGCGAGGCGATCAGGAAGCCATCACTGCTTTCCCTTGCGCAGACGCAACACCTGCAAGGTCGCACCGATCAGGAACAACAGGAACACCACGCCGACCACCTTCTGCAATCCGGGATCGTCGGGACCGGAAGCCAGCGGCGCGCCGACCGGCAACCGCGTGGAGGTTTCGGTGAAGCCCGGGATCATGTGGAAGAAGAAGGTCAGCGAATAGGAAACCGTTTCTATGTACTTGCCCAGGCGTCCGAACAAAGCGGTATTGCCGGCGACCCAGGCCAATGCCAGGACCAGCAAGGTGATGATGCCCAGCGCGTGCGGCTTGCCGAAGCCGCCGTGCTGGAAGATGAAGAACCCGGTGAGGCAGGTAAGCACCGTTGCCCATATGTAAGTCTTGCCCACTCCGTTGCGGGGCGATATCTGCTTGTCGCGGAAGAAAGCGTAGATGCCCGCGGCAACAGCGACCAGGCTGATGGCGGTATGGACGACACCGATCGTAGTCAAACCCAACATGGAGTTCTCCAGGAGACAGACTGCAAGGTTCCGCGCTCAGGCGGTGCGGACCGCGTCCCCTGCCGCAGCCATCCTGCCGGCGAATATGACACGTCCCGGGACTGCATGCAGCGGCCCATTGTCCAGACGCCTTTCCAGAAAAAGGCCCCGGCATTGCCGGGGCCCTGGTACAGCGGCTTGCGACCTCGCGCGACTCAGAACTTCTGCGAGAAGCGCACGCCGAACATCCGTGGCCGGTTGGTGACCGTGTAGATCTGGCCATTGGGATATTCGGGCACCACCCCGGCCGCACCGCAGACGCTTTCCGCGCATTCGGCGTAGCGCGAGATCTGCGCTCGCTCGTCGAACGCGTTGCTGAGGAACAGGTCCACGGACCAGCTGTTCTTGGCGATACCCGCCGAGAAATCGGCCGTCGTATAGGCCGGCAGGTTGCCGAGGATTTCCCGCTCGGCGGTGCGCAGGTCCGAGGTGCGCTGGCCGACATGCACCACCGCGCCCTGGACATAGGCATCGAAGCCGCCGAGGTTGAAGTTGTAACGCGCAGTGATGTTGCCCTTGAACTTGGGCGTGACCGGCAGGCGTGTTCCCTTGGGTGCTTCCGGGCCGACGAACTCCTCACCGGTATCCGGATTGATCACGCCGATCGGGCAATCGGTGATCGGCGTGCCCGCGGCATCGGTCAAACCGCAGAAGTTCTCGGTCAACTTGGCATCGTAGAACGCGGCGCCGCCGGAGAGGTTGAGGTTGTAGGTGGCGGCCCAGTTCAACTCCATTTCCATGCCGTTGATGCGGGCCTGGTTGGCGTTCTTGATCTCGGTCAGGCCGTTGGCGCCGAGGATCGCGAACTGGAAGTCCTTCCATTCCTGGCGGAAGACCGAGCCGTTGAAGGAAAGGCTGTTGTCGAACCAGGTGGTCTTCCAGCCCAGCTCGTAGTTGGTCAGGTAATCGGACACGTACGGCGGCAGGCTGCCGCGGCGGTTGTTGCCGCCGGGACGGTAGCCTTCCGACCAGGTGGCGTAGACCATCTTGCTGTCATCGAAATGGTAGGTCAGGTTGAACTTGCCGATGGTGTCGTGCTCGCGCACGCCCTTGTCGATGTTGACGCACGGCGAATTCATGAACGGCGTGGACGGGTCCGCGCAGAACGCGTCGGTCGGATTGTCCGGATCGTCCTCGATGTAGCTGCGGAACCCGTGGAAGCCCTTCAGCGTGTTGTCGACCCGGAACGAGCGGAAGCCCGCGGTGGCGGTCAACTTGTCGGTGAAGTCGAACGAAAGCTCGCCGAACACGGCTTCGTCGTGGTCCTCGCGTATCTGCTTGGTCAACCACAACGTCCCCGGCCAACCCGGCACCGACGAATCCGTGGCCAGGCCATCGATGATGTAGTCCTGCTGGATGTCGTGGCGCTGGGTCTGCCAGAACAGGCCGCCGACGAAGCGCAGGCGGTTCTCCTGCGGCGAGGCGATGCGCAATTCGTGGCTGGTCTTCTTGTAGCCGTCCTTGCCCTTGATGTATTTCGTAGTATTGATCAGGTCGCCATTGTCG
>JBOHXX010000328.1:0-3215 GCA_050737675.1 Pseudoxanthomonas sp. | reverse complement strand
GGCCCGCTCCTACAGGGAGGCCTTATCCTTGCGGAATGACGTCTGTTGAATTCCCCATCACTCCACTACTGCCGGAGATAAAGCGCAGCCTGCAGGCGCATCCGCGACTGGTGCTGGAAGCGCCTCCGGGCGCCGGCAAGACCACGCAGGTGCCGCTGGCCCTGCTCGACGAGCCGTGGCTGGCGGGCCGCAAGATCGTGATGCTGGAACCGCGCCGGGTGGCCGCGCGCGCCGCCGCCGGGTTCATGGCCAAACAGCTGGGCGAATCCGTGGGCGACACTGTCGGTTACCGGATCCGTTTCGAGAACAAGGTCTCCGCGCGCACCCGGATAGAAGTAGTCACCGAGGGCATCCTGACCCGCATGCTGCAGGACGATCCGATGTTGGATGGAATCGGTGCGCTGCTGTTCGACGAATTCCACGAGCGCCACCTGGCCGGCGACCTCGGCCTTGCATTGGCCATGGACGTGCAGTCGCAGCTGCGCGAGGAACTGCGCATCGTGGTCATGTCGGCGACCCTGGATGGGGAGAAGCTGGCGCGCTTCCTTGATGCGCCACGGTTGAGTAGTGAAGGACGAAGCTATCCGGTCACAACCTCCCACTTCCCGGGTCGTCGCGACGAATCGCTGGAATCGCAGGTCCGACGCGCGGTTGAAGAGACGTTGCAGAAGCACCCGGGCGAGCTGCTGGTGTTCCTGCCGGGGCAGCGCGAGATCGTGCGCGTCGAACGTGCGCTCGGCGAAGTCGCATCGATCGCCAGGGAAGGAGTCCTCGTCCTGCCATTGCACGGCGAACTCTCCATTGAGCAACAATCCGCTGCCTTGCAGCCCGATCCGCAAGGCCGCCGTCGCGTGGTCCTGGCCACCAATGTCGCCGAGTCCTCGGTGACCCTGCCCGGCGTGCGCGTGGTGATCGACAGCGGCCAGGCCCGCGAGCCGCGTTACGACCCCAACAGCGGGTTCGCGCGGCTGGAGATCGTCAACATCTCGCAGGCTTCCGCCGACCAGCGCGCGGGTCGTGCGGGTCGCGTCGCCGAAGGCTGGGCCTACCGCTTGTGGCCGCAATCGCAACGGCTGGAACCGCAGCGACGCGCGGAAATCGGCCAGGTCGAACTCGCCTCCCTTGCGCTGGAACTCGCTGCCTGGGGCAGCGATGCGCTGCGTTTCGTCGATCCGCCGCCACCGGGCGCGTTGTCGGCGGCGCGTGACCTGCTGCGCCGGCTGGGAGCGCTCGGCGATTCGAGCTCCATCACCACGCTGGGCAAGCGCATGCTCACGCTCGGCACGCATCCGCGGCTGGCGGCGATGCTGCTGTCGGCGCAAGGCGAAGAAGACCGTGCGCTCGCCTGCGACCTTGCGGCACTGGTCGAGGCCCGTGATCCGCTGCGCAGCGGCGGCGATGCCCTGGCTGCTCGTTGGCGTGCGCTGGCGGCTTTCCGCCAGGGACGTGTTCCCGGCGATGCGCATCGTTCCGGTCTCGCGGCGATCGATGCGGCGGCGAAGCAATGGCGGCGCCGTTTGCGCACCGATGCCGCGCCACCACGGGAGATCGAAGCGCATCGCCTCGGCGACCTGCTGGCGCATGCCTTTCCCGACCGCATCGCCCACCAGCATCCTGGCGATCTGCGCCGTTACCAGCTGGCCAACGGACGCATGGCGCGGATCTTCGACGACAGCGCGATGTTCGGCGAACCGTGGATCGTGGTATCGGAGCTGCGCTTCGAGTCCAAGGACGCGCTGGTGCTGCGCGCCGCACCCGTTGACGAAGCCTTCCTGCGCCGGGAATTCCCGCAGCGGTTCGACATCCGCGATGCGGTGCGCTGGGACGCGGGCAAGCGCGCGCTGTCGGCGCAGCGCGAGACCCGCTTCGACCTGATCGTGCTGGAAAGCAAGCCTGCCGGACGCGTCGATCCGCAACATGCCGCCGCGGCGTTGACCGATGCGGTGCGCGACCTCGGCCTGGAAGTCCTCCCGTGGGGCGACGCGTTGCGCCAGTGGCGCGAGCGGGTGCGATCGCTGCACGAGTGGCTGCCGGAAGGCGGGTTCCCGGATCTGTCGGACGAGGCGCTCACCCACACGCTCGACGAATGGCTGCGTCCCGCCTTCGCCGGCAAGACCCGGCTTGATGCGCTGGACGAGGATGAACTCGCCGAGGCGTTGAAGTCACGCCTCGAGTGGTCGCAACGCCAGCGCATCGACCAGCTCGCACCCGCGCGCCTCACCGTACCTTCCGGCATGGAACGCAAGGTCGAATACGCGCACGGTGAGCCACCGGTGCTGGCGGTGAAATTGCAGGAACTGTTCGGCCTGGCCGATACGCCACGCGTCGCCGATGGGCGCATCGCCGTGGTCCTGCATCTGCTATCGCCCGGAGGAAAGCCGCTGCAGGTCACCCAGGACCTGCGTGGCTTCTGGGAGCGGACCTATCCGGAAGTGAAGAAGGAAATGAAGGGGCGATATCCCAGGCATCCTTGGCCGGATGATCCTTGGTCGGCCACTGCAACGCATCGCGCGAAGCCGCGCGGCACCTAGAAGCACAAGGTTCGGGTTTCAACCCCCACGCCCGCGGCGGCGGCACGGATGGAATCGCTGCGGATGAAGGCACGCGGCGCGGTCGGCGACAGCCACGCATCGTGCGAAGCCGCGTGGTACTTGAGCGGCATGTTCAGCAGCGGGCAGGGCAGGAATGCCCGCGCTAACATGCCCTGAACATCCGCCAGCGGACACTGCGGTCCTAATCACGCACTCCATGGAGCAACACGCATGAGCAAGCTCACCACCATCACCGACCGCGCCATGGACCTGGTCAGCCAAGCCGGTGCCAGCCTCAAGCAGGTCGGACCCGGCGCTACCAAGCTGTTGCAGACCGGCGCGGCCATGGGTGCGGTGAAGACCGGCGGACGCGTGGCGGTGAAATTCGTCCGCCGCAATCCGATCGTCGCCGTGGCCGCGGCGCTCGGGGTCGGCGTGCTGGCCTATGCCGCGCACCGCAAGCGCAAGCAGGAAGCATTGAACGCGCCGATCGAAGGCCGCTCCAAGCGCATCGAAGCCAAGCGCGTTAACGGCACCGGCAAGGCAAGCAGGACCACGACCGCATCCACGCGTGCACCACGCACGCGCAAGACCACGACGCCTTCCGCCGAGGCGTGATTGTAGGAGCGGGCCCTGCCCGCGATGCTTTTCGCTTTCTCGCCAAGAGCGGTCGCGGGCAGGGCC
>JBOHXX010000327.1:0-3234 GCA_050737675.1 Pseudoxanthomonas sp. | reverse complement strand
CCTACATGCATCACAGCAACACCAGATCATCGCGGTGGATCACGTTCTCCCCATAGTTGTAGCCCAATACCCCTTCGATATCGCGCGAGTGGCGGCGGGCGATGCGGCGGATGTCCACCGCCGAATACTGGCTGACCCCGCGGGCGATGCCGCGATCGCCATGTTCGTCACGCAGCCGCACCTCGATCATGTCGCCGCGCCGGAAATCGCCTTCAGCCGCCACCACCCCGCCCGGCAGCAGCGAAGCACCTTTCTCGCCCATCGCGCGGGCCGCGCCGACATCGACGATGATGCTTCCTGATTCCAGCGGCACATTGCGCAACCAGTATTTGCGTGCCGCGATGCGGTTCTGCGCGGGGCGGAAACGCGTGCCGCGCAACCGGCCTTGGGCAAGAGAGCTGACCACATCGGCGCTGGTGCCGTTGAACAGGAAGGTCTCGATGCCCGCTGCCGCCGCCTTGGCCGCCGCTTCCAGCTTGGTGCGCATGCCACCGGTGCCGTTGCTGCTGCCGGCGTCGCCGGCCATGGCGAAGAACTCCGGGGTCAGCGCCTCCACCTCGTCGATTGGTCTTGCGCCGGCATGGGTGCGCGGATTGGCGGTATGGAAACCATCGATATCGGTGGCGATGAACAAGGCATCGGCATCGACCAGGGCCGCGATCACCGCGGCGAGATTGTCGTTGTCGCCCAGCTTGAGTTCGTCGACGGAAACCGTGTCGTTCTCGTTGATCACCGGCAAGGCGCCCAGCGCCAGCAATTCATTCAAAGTGGCGCGTGCGTTGAGGTAGCGGCGGCGATTGCGCAGGTCGTCGTGGGTCAGCAGCACTTGCGCGACCGGACGCTCGAACAGGCTCTGCCAGAGTCCGACCATCTGTGCCTGGCCCAGCGCCGCCAGCGCCTGGCGCTCGGCCATGGCCGCGCCGCTCTCCGGCTTGCGGTGGATCACCGCACGCCCGGCAGCGACCGCGCCGGAGGAAACAATCACCACCTCGCGTCCCGCCGCAAGACTATCGGCAACGAATTTGGCGAGGCCCAAAGCATGGCGAGCATTCAACCCTTCGCCCTCGGCCGCCAGCAGGCTGCTGCCCACCTTGAGGACCGCGCGTCGCCATTGCGGCAAGGTCTGTTCTGCGAAAAGGGACTCGACCTGGCTCATGTCATGGGCTCAGCGCGTGTTCCATTCGTATACGGTGACCACAGAGGAGCCGGAAGTCGCCAGCGGATCCGCGGCCACGAGGGCCTGTGCTTCTTCCAGCGATGCGGCTTGCAGGACGTAAGCGCCACCGGACTTGTCGCTGAATCCGCCGGTCATTTCCAGCTTTCCTTCTGCGCGCAAGGCATCGAGGAAGGCGAGGTGCGGCGCGATGACCTCATCGCTGAAGTCGGGCTTTCGCATGGCCATGACCAGGTAGCGCGCGACTTGTTTCGATTCGGACATAAGGAGAGCCGGCGGCGTAGGAGCGACGTGAGTCGCGACTGAAACGATGTGGGTGTTGATTTAGAGAGGGGGAAGATGCATTCGCGACTCACGTCGCTCCTACGGCTTTCCAGCGCTCGCGCAACTCATCCAGGCGCAGGTCGGCCGCGGCGCCCGGGGATACGCGCGCCGCCAGGCTGGATTCGGGTGTGCGCCCTTCGCCGGCCTGGTTCGCCGAAGCCGCCGCCGCGCGATAGGCCTCGCGGAACGGCACGCCCGCGACGGCCTGTTCGACCGCGACATCGGTGGCGTACATGCCCGAATCAATCGCGGCACGCATCCGGTCTTCGCGCCATTCCAGGTTCGCCAGCAGGTCCGGCAGCAGCTCCATTGCAGGCAGGCCACGGCCGAAGCCGTGGAAGATCGCGCCCTTGCTGCTTTGCAGATCGCGGTGATAACCCGAAGGCAGCGACAGCAGCTGTTCGATCTCGGTGCGCGCTGCGGCGACACTGGCATGGGTGGCGCGCATCAGTTCGATCACGTCGGGGTTGCGCTTGTTCGGCATGATCGAACTGCCGGTGGTGTACTGCGCCGGCAGTTCGACGAAGCCGAATTCGGCATTGGTGAACAACGACAGGTCCCAGGCCAGCCGGCGCAGATCAAGTGTCGCGCTTCCCAGGGCTTCCAGCGCCGCCATTTCGAACTTCCCACGCGAGAGCTGGGCATAGATCGGACTGACCTGCAGGCGCGAGAATTCCAATGCCCGCGTGGTGTGGTCGCGGTCCAGCGGCAGGTTGACCCCATAGCCGGCGGCAGTCCCCAGCGGATTGGCATCGATCAGGCGATGGGTGTCGTTCGCGCGGACCGCATTGTCGATGAAGGCCTCGGCCCAGCCCGCCCACCACATGCCGGCGGAGGAAACCACGGCACGCTGGATATGCGTGTAGCCGGGAAGCGGCAAGCTCTTCTCGGCTTCCGCGCGATCCAGTGCGACCTTGGCGATCTGACGGCTGAGTTCCGCAACACGCGCCAGCTTTTCCTTCAGCCACAGGCGCGTGGCCACCAGGATCTGGTCGTTGCGGCTGCGTCCGCTGTGGATCTTGCGGCCCGCATCACCCAGGCGCTCGGTCAGGCGCGATTCGATCGCGGAATGGCAATCCTCGAAGCGTTCGTCCAGCACGAAATCGCCGCTGCGGAAATCCGCCGCCAGCAGGTCGAGCTCGCGCAACAGTCCTGCCAGCTCTTCGCTGGAAAGGATGCCGATGTGCTGCAGGCCTTCGGCATGCGCCTTGCTAGCGGCGATGTCGTGCAGGAAGAACTCGCGGTCCAGGATCACGTCGTCGCCGGCGAGGAACTGCTGGATCCGCGCATCGACGGTGACGCCGGGTTTCTGCCACAACAGGTCGCTCATGCGCCCTCCTCCATCGGAATGCTGGTGAATTCGTCGAAGCCGAAAGCGAGATTGAGATTCTGCATGGCCTGCGTCGCCGCACCCTTCAACAGGTTGTCCAGCGTCGCAACGATGACGACGCGCTTTCCGCCGGGTGCGACAGTGAAGCCACCGAGCTCCGCACCATGCTTGCCGGCGATATTGCTGACCCAGGGTGCCTCGTCGAGAACCCGGATCAATGGCTCGTCGGCGTAACGCTCGCGGTACAGCTCCCGGATCGCATCGGCCTTCATCGCCTGGCCCAACCACAGGTTGACGGTCATGGTGATGCCGCGGAAGTGCGGAGCCACGTGCGGCATGAATTCCACCGGCACGCCCAGGTGCCGCGAGACCTCGCGCTCGTGCATGTGGTCGACCAGCGCGTAAG
>JBOHXX010000326.1:0-3248 GCA_050737675.1 Pseudoxanthomonas sp. | reverse complement strand
CCTACACAAAGCGAGGGCATCGCCTGTGCGAGGGAATGCGCCCGGGGGATTAAACTCGCCTGCTCTCGTCGAGGAGCCGGACATGGGCCAGTGGATCGATCTGCACACCGCGCACGGCGACATCGCCGCATGGCGGGCCGAACCTGCCGGCAAGCCGCGTGGCGCCATCGTGGTGATCCAGGAGATCTTCGGCGTCAACCCGCACATCCGCAGCGTCGCCGAGGATTTCGCCAACGAAGGCTACGTGGCCCTGGCGCCCGCGTTCTTCGATGTGCTGGAACGCGGGGTCGAACTCGGCTACGACGATGAAGGCATGTCCAGGGGTCGGGACCTGATCACCCGGCTTGGCCTGGATAAAGCGGCGGACATAGTCGGCGACGCGGCCAGATCGCTGTCCGGCATCGGCACCATCGGCACGGTCGGTTACTGCTGGGGCGGCACCGTCGCCCTGCTCGCCGCGCTGCGCCAGGGATTGCCCTCGGCCAGCTACTACGGTTCGCGCGACGTGCCGTTCCTGGGGGAAACGCCGAAGGCTCCGCTCATCTTCCACTTCGGCGAGCGCGACAAGTCGATCCCGCCGGAAATGGTCCAGCAGCATCACGACGCGTTGCCGCAGATGCCGGTGCATACCTATCCCGCCGATCATGGCTTCAACTGCGACGCGCGCGCCAGCTACGACCCGGCCAGCGCGATGCTCGCGCGTGAACGCACCCTGGCTTTCTTCGCCGAACATCTCGCCTGAGACGCAACCCATGACCGATTTCCTCCTCGATCCGCGCCTTGCCGCCGACAGCGTGTTCATCGCCGACGGACCGCTGTCGCAGGTGCGGCTGATGGATGACACGCGTTTCCTCTGGTTGCTGCTGGTGCCGCGCGTGGCCGATGCGTCCGAATGGCTGGAACTGGACGGCGCGCAGCAACGCCTGTTGCTGGCCGAGATCAACCGGGCGGGCAACCTGATCCGCGCATTGCCCTCTGTGGAAAAACTCAACATCGGCGCACTCGGCAACATCGTGCGCCAGCTGCACGTGCACCTGGTCGGCCGCCATGCCGGCGATGCGGCGTGGCCGGGACCGGTATGGGGCAGCGGCACCGCGCAGCGGTACGCGCCGGAAGCGCTCAACGCGCAAGTCGAATACTGGCGCTCGCGGCTGCAATGATCCGGGTATTCGAACCGCTTGCCGGCGATAGGTTTACGCCGGACTTTGGCTCGCTGCAACTGGCATCGCGCATCGCCAACACTACCCGCATTGATCCGGAATCGGCGCAAGCACCGGGCACCAGTCCATTGCTGGTGCGCGATTCACGCAGGCCGGGTGCGACACCGATTAGGATGGCCGAACCACCGCACTCCCGTTTATTGAAGAACCTTTCCTCTTCCAATCCGGACCTCCACCCATGCGCCCGTTGAGCAAACCTTCCCGACTGTTCCTGGCAACTTCCGTCCTTGCCGCGCTGCTGGCGGGTTGCAAACAGCCCGCCGCTCCCGCCACCGATACCGCTGCCGTTCCGGCAACTGCCGCGTCCGCTGCCGGCGACGCCACCTGGCAACCAGCGGTGGACGATTTCATTTCCGGCTTCTTCCAGCATTTCCCCACCTGGGGCGCGAATGCGGGCAAGCACGAATTCGACGGCAAGCTGCCCGACTTCAGTCCTGAAGGATTGAAGGCGAACATCGACTGGCTGCATGCGCAACGCGACCGCTTCTCCGGCTTCAGCCAGGACAAGCTGGATGCGACCCAGTCCTTCCAGCGCGACTACGTGCTGGCGGTGATCGATGCGCAGTTGTTCTGGCTGGAGGATTCCGGTTTCGCCCGGAACAATCCGGCCTTCTACACCGGCGACCTGTCGCCGAGCATGTACCTGACCCGGCCCTACGCGCCGCTACCGCAACGCATGGCCGCGTTCGTGGCCTACCAGGAAGCGCTGCCCAAGGCGATCGAACAGATCCGCGGCAACCTCAATGGACCCTTGCCCGCGACCTATATCGACCTCGGTGCCAACAGCTTCGGCGGCTACGCCAGTTTCTTCAAGGACCAGGTGCCGGCGATCTTCGCCGAAGTGAAAGACGATGCCCTGCAGGCGCGCTTCAAGGCCTCCAATGCCGCGGCAGTGAAAGCCACGCAGGAGATGGCCGACTGGTTCGCCGCGCAGAAGCCCAAGGCCACCCAGGACTTCGCCCTGGGCGCGGAGAAGTTCTCGAAGATGCTCTACGCCACCGAGCGCGTCGACCTGCCGCTGGACCAGCTCAAGGCGATCGGCGAAGCCGACCTGCAGCGCAACCTCGATGCCTTGAAGGCCGCATGCGACCAGTTCGCCGCCGGCCAGACCATCAACGCCTGCATCGCCAAGGTCGACGCCAACAAGCCGCAGGGCGGTGCGGTCGAAGGCGCACGCAAGCAATTGGTCGGGTTGAGGCAGTTCATCCTCGACAAGGACCTGGTGACGATCCCGGGCACCGAGGAGGCCAAGGTCGACGAAGCGCCTCCGTTCAACCGCTGGAACTTCGCCTACATCGAGATCCCGGGCCCCTACGAAAAGAACCTGCCCTCGGTGTACTACATCGCGCCGCCGGATCCGAAGTGGCCGAAGGCAGAGCAGGACGCCTACGTTCCCGGCCAGGCTGACCTGTTGTTCACCTCGGCGCATGAAGTCTGGCCGGGCCACTTCCTGCAGTTCCTGCACGCGAACCGGGCCAAGTGGTCGTTCGGCCAGTTGTTCGTCGGCTACGCCTACGCGGAAGGCTGGGCGCATTACACCGAGGAGATGATGTTCGACGCCGGCGTGGATGGCGCGACCCCGGAAGTGCACATCGGCCAGCTGACCAATGCGCTGCTGCGCGACGTGCGTTACCTGTCGGCGATCGGCCTGCATACCGGCGGCATGACCGTGGCCCAGTCGGAACAGATGTTCAAGGACAAGGCCTTCCAGGATCCGGGCAACGCGCGCCAGCAGGCCGCGCGCGGCACCTACGATCCGGCTTATCTCAACTACACCATGGGCAAGCTGATGATCATGCAGCTGCGCCAGGACTGGACCGCGAACCATGGCGGGCGCGAAGGCTGGAAAGCCTTCCATGACCAGTTCCTCAGCTACGGCGGCCCACCGATCCCGCTGGTGCGCGGGCAGATGCTGGGCGGCAAGGCCGAAGCGAAGTTGTGGCAGGCGCCTGTGGCTGCCTCCGAGGCAACGCCAGCGAAAAACTGACCCGGGGACCCAACCAATCGTGGGAGCAACTTGTGGGAGCG